>JAJCYL010000529.1 GCA_029262955.1 Cytophagales bacterium
GCAGAAAAGAATGAACATGCGATACCAATCATCAGTGTAATTGCAAACCCTTTGACTGGGCCTTGTCCCAAAGTATAAAGTATAATACCGGTGAGGAAGGTTGTGATATTAGCGTCGACAATTGAGCTGTAGGCTTTTTTGTAGCCATTGGCAATTGCAACCTTCAAATTTGCTCCCTTTCGGGTTTCTTCCTTTATACGCTCGAAAATCAAAACATTGGCGTCAATCGACATACCAATGGTTAAGACGATACCAGCAATACCTGGTAGCGTTAAAGCCGCGGCCAGTTGGGCAAGAATTCCAAGAATAAAGAATACATTGAAAGCGAGAGCAAGATTGGCAACAAACCCACCACCGGAGTAGTAGAATACCATAAATGCGACCACAATTCCCAATCCTGCGATAATTGATATTATGCCCTGCTCTTGAGCTTCCTTTCCAAGTGTAGGCCCGATTACAACATCTTCTACAATGGTTGTTTTAGCTGGCAGTGTTCCTGCTTTTAATACGTTGGCCAGGTCTTTAGCTTCTTCAATGGAGAAACTTCCACTAATTGAAGAATTACCAGTGGGAATCTCACCTCTGACAACTGGAGCAGAATAGACATAATTGTCGAGTACAATAGCGATTCTTCTATTAATATTATCAGCGGTAAGCCTTTTCCATGCCTTTGCTCCTGTAGTATTCATTTGCATGCTAACTGCCGGCCTGGCGGTCTCATCATAGCTTTGACGAGCGTCAGTGATCACCTCACCCGTGAGAGGAGCTTTGTCTCCTCTATTGGTTTTAATGGCATAAAGTTCGAGATTTTCATCATCATTGATGGCCTGATCATTGTCATAAGGTTTCACAGCCCAAATGAACTTAATATTTGAAGGTATTATTGCCTGAACATCTTTTCTCTCCAATATGCGGTTAATTTGCGAGGTATCTCTTGTGTCATAAACAAGAGCTCCATAACCTGATTTCAATAACGTGAATAAAGGAGAAACCTGGTTATTAACTAGAGAATCCAGTGCTGTAGAATCACTTTCTAACTGAGCCTCGAGATCGCTTATGCTGTCTGCTTCATTAGTGCCACTGTCATCTGCAGTGAGAAGTGAACCCAGATCATCATTAGCACTTTGAGTATCATCAGACTCTAAGCCGCCTAAAGCCTCTGCACTATTTGATTGCTGTTCGGCTACAATTAGCTGATCAATAGCTTGAATAGTGGCACCGATCTCATTAACCTCATGCACTTCCCAAAATTCCAATTTTGCAACTCCCTGTAGCAGTTTCCGCACTCTCTCAGGATTATCTACTCCCGGGAGCTCAATCTGAATTCTGTTTCCCTGTAACCTCTGAATATTTGGCTGTGACGTACCAAAACGGTCAATCCTGGTGCGCAAAATATTGAAAGATCGATCAATAGCACTTGCAACCTCATTCTCAATGATATCAATGATTTCATCGTCTGGTGTATCCAAACCGATTCTCCCTCTGTTTGCTGCATTTGCAAAAATGAAAGACAGATTTTTGTTTGGGGCATTTTCCTTATAGGCCTGGTGAAAGAGGTTCACAAAACTTGTTTTTGGATTCTCAAACTGTCTTTGTTTGGCTTTGTTTAGCGCATCCACAAAGGCTGGATCAGTATTATTTCCACTTATGCCCTTGATAATATCAATAGGCGAAACTTCGAGAACAACGTGCATTCCACCTTGTAAATCAAGTCCGAGGTTTAACTCAGTTTCTTTAATTTGTTGATAGGTATAGTCAATGCCAAAAAGATTATAAACTGGTTCCCTCCATATCGAGTCTAAATACCGTTGTCTTTTTTTGAAGTCAGCGGTGCCATTTTCAGTTGTGGCTGCTTTAGTTGCCTGTCGATAAATGTCTTTTGAGATAAAAGTAAAAGACAGATAATAGACGCATAACAGCGATATAATTATAGTGAGGAGTATTACTCCGCTTTTATTTTTCATGTTTAATAAGAATTTTTAATTGATGGTAAAAGAACAGGATTAAAAATCCTACCTATGGAGCGTTGGGGGCAATGATCTGTTCGAAGAGGATTTCAAAAAACTTTGTAGAAGCCAGTTTAAAACTGGTTTTGATGAGAGATATTGGCCTCTCCACCAATTCAATTTCTTGATTTCCAAGAAGGAAGATGCTGCTTAACTGGAGTTGAACGTTTTGAGAAACTACATCAAATGACTGTACGTAGGTCTCATTGTCCTCAGATTGGTTGGTATTTTCCTGCGGATTTTCTTGAACCGACGACGAAACTTCTGGCAATGTCGCATTGCATGTGAGGGCAATTAAGCCGGTAACCAGTAGTAATACTTTGCCAAATTTGTTTATACGTCTCATATCCAAAAAGCGCCCACAAATGTATATAACTATAAACAATGTACAATAAATTGAAGGGAAAGGTTTTTGAACTGTCAAGCACCTCGATGTGTTTTTTAGGTATTGATGGTAGAAAGAAGAATGAAAATTAGTTACTGTCATCCGACTAAATCTAATTTTAGTAAAAAATGTGCGTTTAAGCTGAATGAGAAAAGATATTGGGTCAATCTCAAAAACACCCCCCTGCCCCTAAAGGGGTGATCGACAGTCCCCCAGTCTTGCCGGCCCGGATTTAGGGGTAGATTTGAGTAATTATTCTTCATATTAAAAATCTTTTCTCGGACGAGACTAAAAATTAGTCAGCTCGTGCAATTGCCAATACTCCAACAGATTTAGCACCAGAGTTGACAACAACTTCCAAACATGCATTTAAAGTGGCTCCGGTGGTCACTACATCATCTACTAAAATCACATTTTTGTTTTCAATCATATTTAGGGAGGATACCTGAAAAATTTCATGAACATTTTTCCATCGGTCTACTTTCCCTTTTTTTGTCTGAGTTTCGGTCTTTTTTAGCCGTTTAATGATGTCTTTGTTCCAAGCTATTTCTAAAGTCTCACTTAAACCCTGTGCAATCAGGTCGCTTTGATTGTAACCTCTAGTGCGCAATCGCGAAATATGCAATGGCACCGGTATAATTAAATCGCTATCGGTAATTGCCGAATTTGTTTTGATTTCAGACCCGAACCATCTTCCTAAACTTAGACCGATTTCTTGATGCCCCTCATATTTCAATTGATGCAATAGCCGTTGTGCCACCCCTTTTTTGTTAAACTTTAAATAGGCATAAGCAAAGCGAAGTTTTTGGATACTCACAAACTTGTTGGCTAGAAGTCCGGGGAGCCGGTTATAATCATTTGTCTTCGGGAGGTCAAACAGACATTTGGTGCAAAGTAGAGATTCCCCCTTGCTGGTTGGAGCTTTGCAGGATAGACAAACTTCAGGAAATATTAATGAAATAAAATCCCTTAACATTGCTATATAATTAGGGAGACAGGATCGCCTATCATTATTTTTCCAGCCGATTCAATGCTGGCAGTAATGCCCCCATGTCCTCTCATCGCATTGTATCCACCCTCACCTAATGCTTCTTCCATCTTAGAACATGGATGGCAATACCCCGTTCCTTTCAGCGTAACATCACCAATTCTAAATGATCGATTATGAAGGGAGAGAAGGTTGATTCCCTTAACCATAATGTTTCGCCGAAGAATTACAGGCTCAACTTTTTTGCTTATAATTTTTTCGATTACCATAAGATGTTCCTCCTGAATCAATGTCACCTGTCGTATACCTGTTGCTTTCCCAGTAAACCGATCACCAACTAAACCTGAACCAACCAACGCCTCAGAAGATGTGACCACTTCCATGGGAGTATTCCGGCTGGGTCTTAATCCAATCCAGGCCACTTCTCCAATTTGAGGAATACGATCAAGGAGCTCTTTCATTGTTGGTTCTGAATTCATATCGAATGGCAGTTAATCACTAAAAGCTACTTCGCTAAAGGTCCAATATTGATGAATGGCTCCCATTAAATATACCATGTCATCATAGTTGGTTGGTCTGCGCATGTATCCAGCAATATTGAACCTGAAACATTCAGTTTTTGTTGGAACATCTTCAATGACAGT
>JAJCYL010000530.1 GCA_029262955.1 Cytophagales bacterium
CAGTTTGTTCTATCTTTATCACCAAGGTCATCCGTTTATGTCACAAACTAACAGCATGGGGACCTCATCTAACAAAATCTATCTATGAGTGTTTTACAGTTTGGGACAGACGAAAAACGTCTATATCACGAAATCAGAGAGCAAGTAAGCGCATATTTCAAGAAGAACGGGATCTCTCCCCATGCAAATTTTACAATGGTGAGTAAAACCATCATCTTATTGACCTCTTACTTTGGCGCATACCTGGCCATTCTCTTACTACCTATTCCCGTTGCCGCTATGTGGGCATTGGCCGTTGTAATGGGACTCTCTTTAGCTGGAATTGGTATGAGTGTGATGCACGACGCGTGTCATGGTTCCTATTCGTCAAATCCTTTCATTAATAAAATGTTGGGTTATTCAATCAATTTAATCGGTGGAAATCGATTTAATTGGATGATCCAGCACAATGTTAAACATCACACTTTTACCAACATTTATGGAGTGGATGAAGATTTGAGTAATGGAGATGCTATTCGACTATCACCGTATTCCGATTACAGGTGGTTCCATAAATTCCAGCATATTTATTCCTGGATGTTGTACACTCTAGGTACACTAAGTTGGGTGACCATTAAAGATTTTAAGCAATTCAACCATTTATTCAACGAAAGAGGTCACATTCGAAACAGTAATTTTGCTACTGAAGTGAGTATTCTGATCATTTCAAAATTAATGTATTACATATATGCTTTTGTCGTCCCATACTTCGTTTTAGATTTAGCCATTTGGCAAATTTTGGTCGGCTTTGTTACCATACATATCGTGGCTGGATTTGTACTTAGCATAACATTCCAATTGGCCCATGTGGTCGAGAATACTGAGCACGAGACATCAGATCCTAATCCGACTTTAGAGACATGGGCAGTCCATCAGATCAAAACCACCTGTAATTTTGCTAGAAATAGTAAAATTCTTAATTGGTACTTGGGTGGGTTGAATTTTCAAATTGAACACCACCTATTTCCCAATATTTGCCACGTTCATTACAAAAAGATCTCTGAAATAGTCAAAAACACTGTTCAAAAACATGGACTGTCCTATAATGAGTACGATAGCATGTTGATTGCAGTGAAATCACATTACGCGACCCTGAAGAGATTTAGTAATCAATCGGAACAAGCTATAATGGCTTAACCTGCCATCAAATTTCCATTTAAACTCATTTACACCTTGCTTCAGTTATTGAACTAGGGTATAAAATCCAAGCTCCATCTACTTATTAAGCATTTTGTGAATTAATCTGTCGAGTATTCTATCAGGTAGAATACGGGGTAAAATATAATTTGTAAACTTACTATTCATTATTGCATACCTTGTTTTGGGATTGGATGCCTGGAAGAGGTTAAAAATCTTCTTAGCTAAGACTTCCGATGTCATTGCTTTCGCTTCCTGTTTAAAGAATTCCTTTCTTAAATTTCCCATTCCTCTTCCATAATCCGAATCAGATAATTCAGGAGGTGGATCATCAGCCTTAGTCCAGATGGGAGTCTTTATCGCTCCGGGTCCTACAACAATAACATCAATGTCATAAATCATCAACTCTCTTCGTAGGGCATGGGACCACCCTTCGAGGGCAAACTTCGATGCACTATAAGGGCCCATAAATGGCATCGCCATTTTTCCTGCAACAGAACTTATATTAATAATCCTGCCGGGTGCATGTGGGCAATCTGGCCGTGCTCCAAGAAACGGTAAGAAATTTTGTGTTACAGCAATTGCTCCAAATAAATTGACCTCGAATTGTTTTCTAAATACTTCGATGGGCAATACTTGAGTTGGACCGGTTAAGGCAATGCCTGCATTATTTACAAGGCCAGCCAAACCATTATTACCTATGCTACCAGCTACTAAATCTACAGATCTTTTGATGGCATCGTGATCGGTCACATCAAATAGTAGGGAACTAAAATTCTCACCCAACTCACTTTTGACACGTTCAGCGTCTTCCTTTTTTCTGACACTTCCAAACACGTGGTAACCGTTCGTGATGAATTGTTTGGAGAGATCATGGCCAATTCCAGTGGAAACTCCGGTGATAAGGATGTACTTCATTTACTAATGCTTTTCAAAAATGTCAATCTAACAAATATCACAGGAGTTTTGGCAAAAAAAAAGCTGTCTCAAGAGACAGCCTTTAATAACTTCTGATTTATAGAATTATTTAACAACCTTCACATCAACGGCGTTTAATCCCTTTCTTCCCTGCTCAACTTCGAATTCTACTTCGTCGTTTTCTCTTACTTCATCAATCAATCCACTTTGGTGGACGAAAATGTCCTCACCTCCATCAGAAGGCTTAATAAACCCAAAACCTTTTGAGTTATTGAAAAATTTAACGGTTCCTGCTTTCATTATAAAAATACTTATTGATTACTAAACTATTAATAGGAATAATCTTTGGATTAAACCACTTTATATATAATTCGCAAAGGTAGATGAAAATTAATTAAATCCTACAATCAAACTCATGATACCCACCGTGTTTTTGCACGGATGAGTTCCTGGCCGGGGGCAAGAAGCGCATCCAGAAGTCCCTCGATCGGGCCGTCGAGAAGGAGAAGATGACGGCGGAGGAGCGGGATGCGGCGCTGGCCCGGCTCTCCTACTCCACGAAGATCGAGGACCTGGCCGGGTGCGATATCGTCATCGAGGCCATCGTCGAGGATCCGGCGGCGAAGAACGAGCTGTTCGGGGCCCTGGACGACCTGTGCGGCGAGGGCACGATCTTCGCGTCGAACACCAGTTCCCTGACCATCACGGACATGGCGGCGGCCACGAAGCGTCCCGACCGCTTCGTCGGACTGCACTTCTTCAATCCCG
>JAJCYL010000531.1 GCA_029262955.1 Cytophagales bacterium
CTGACGGTGGCTTTAGATTTTCGGGTGATGTGGTTAAAGCAATTGCTGGCGGTGCCAATACAGTAATGATAGGCTCATTACTGGGTGGCACAGATGAGGCTCCGGGTGAGATGATAATTTTTGAAGGCAGAAAATTCAAAACTTACCGTGGTATGGGGTCGATAGAAGCTATGGAAGACGGCTCCAAAGATCGTTATTTCCAGGATGCTGAAGATGACATCAATAAGTTAGTACCGGAGGGAATCGTGGGCCGTGTGCCATTTAAGGGTCTCGTTTCAGAGGTACTTTATCAATTAGCGGGTGGGCTAAAAGCTGGCATGGGCTATTGTGGTGCCAAAACCATCAAAGACCTCCAAAATGCCAGATTTGTTAAAATCACCGCCGCGGGTGTTCGTGAGAGCCATCCCCATGACATTCAAGTGACCAGGGAAGCTCCCAATTACTCAGTCAGGTAGTCTTATTCTACTACCTTCACTTTCAACATATTTGTCTTGCTTTTCCAATGGAGAGGCATTGCGGCCGTATTAATGAAAACATCCCCTTGATGCAAATGACCTGCATCTATCAGGATTTGTTCGATGTGATCGAAAGTCTCTTCTACTGATTCTTCTTTATCGTAGTAAAATCCTCTGATGCCCCAAACAAGATTCATTTGACGAAGCAGGCGTTGATTTCCTGTAAAGATGAAAATGTCCGCCTTTGGTCTGTTCATGGCCAATCTATAACCTGTATAGCCCGATTGCGTCATTCCAACAATGGCTTTCGCCTTTAGGTTATTACTCAACCTGCAAGCGGCTCTAACAAGCGTGTCATGAATAAATGCCTCCGAACCTTCCGGGATCTTGTGAAATTTATTAAATGTCGATTCAGCCGCCTGTTCAACTGACAAAATTGTTCTGGCCATACTTTTGACAGATTCCACCGGATAATTTCCTGAAGCGGATTCGGCAGACAGCATTAACGCATCAGCTCCATCCATAACCGCATTCGCACAATCATTTGTTTCCGCCCTGGTGGGTCTTGGGTTTTCAATCATGCTCTCCATCATTTGAGTCGCTATGATTACAGGTTTACCCTTTTCATTGCATTTCCTTACCAGTAACTTCTGAGCTACAGGTACATCTTCCATGGCAATTTCAACCCCCAAATCTCCCCTTGCCACCATCAGTCCATCGGTAGCATCAATGATTTCATCAATATTTTTAAGGGCTTCAGGCTTTTCTATTTTGGCTATAATTTTTGTGTCTTCTCTGCCGTTTGCTCTAATTTTTTCCCGTAGATTAAGAATGTCATCCGCAGTTCGTACAAAAGAGAGTGCTATCCATTCGACCTCATTTTGAAGACCGAAAATTAAATCTGCCTCATCCTTATCCGTTAACGAAGGAGCAGATACCCTGGAGTTAGGCAAATTGATGCCCTTCCTTGATTTTAAAGGTCCACCATAAATCACCGTGGTCTCAACAGAATCGTTAGTTGTATTCTTAACCTTGAGTTCAATCTTACCATCGTCGATTAAAATCATGTCGCCTACTTTGACATCAGAAGGCAGGTTAGTATAGGTCGTTCCAATAACTTCAGCGTTACCAGTAATGTCGCTAGTGGTAATGGTAAGTTTCTGGCCTGCTTCAATGGTGACTTCACCATTTTCTATCAGAGTCGTTCGGATTTTTGGACCTTGTAAGTCTTGAAGAAGGCAAATGTGTGTCCCTAATTCTTCATTCAATTCTCTTACCAATTCGATCACTTTCTTATGATCTTCGTGAGTACCGTGTGAAAAATTAAGTCTAAATACGTCCGCTCCGGCTTTAATAAGATCTCTTAAAACTTCCTTGCTATTGCTTGCCGGCCCCACTGTTGCCACGATCTTGGAATTATTAAAAAGAATAGTATTCTGCATTTTCAAAAAATTAGATTGTCTTTATTTTTTAGTTTTTCAGGCTCGATCGCCACCACATAATCTATTATTTCGATGGACTTCAATTGGTCCATCAAGGCTATCTTGTCAAAGGCCTCACTTTCATCCTGCAAAACGAAAAAGTGAGTGAAGTTTTGTAATTCCGGTAAGAGGTTAGACTTAATATCCGAAGACTCCTCAACTGATCTGTTACCAATCAATCTAATTGTCGCATGCTCAGTCTTGAACATGAGATTGGAAATAGTAAGGTTATTGGTATCAACCTTCGGTATAACAATATCCTCTTGTTTTGTCAGATCCACCCCCAAAGCGTCATTAAGGTACCAGGCTAGTTTATATTCTTTCACTGCCGTAACTATGCCAAGCAGGAAAAAATCATAATCGTATTCAATTTGTAGTCTAGTCTTTTTCAATAACCCTAAAGATATTTGGGAGCACGATGTTGGTGCAAACGCAAAATCAGAAAAACAAGTAAGGGCAAATGTTGTCAGGACAAAAGTCCCAGACAAATTTGAGTGAAAAAAAGGAGGTAATCAAATGGTTTTGAGCGGGTTAAAAACAGCTTAACAATTTTTTTGACTATATTGATCATTATATCTTTCTTTGCACAGATTTTCAACAAAATGTTTTTAAAATGTCAGAAATTGCACAAAAAGTAAAGAGCATTATCATCGATAAGTTAGGCGTCGAAGAGTCAGAAGTAACTCCCGAAGCAAGCTTTACCAATGATCTCGGTGCTGATTCATTAGATACCGTTGAGCTCATTATGGAGTTCGAGAAAGAATTTAATATTTCTATCCCAGACGACCAGGCTGAGAACATCTCAACTGTTGGTCAGGCGATTTCATACCTTGACGAAAACGTAAAGTAAAACCGCCAACCTACTTTATGAAATTAAAGCGTGTCGTAGTCACAGGACTTGGTGCCCTAACTCCAATAGGCAACAATGTTGATGAATATTGGAAAGGACTGTCCAATGGTGTGAGTGGTGCGGCACCAATCACAAGATTTAATGCGGAAAAGTTCAAAACCAATTTTGCATGTGAGGTAAAGGGTTACGATCCTCTTGAACACTTCGATCGGAAGGAAGCAAGAAGAATGGACCCCTTCGCTCAGTTTGCACTCATAGCCAGTACGGAGGCCATTGAAGATTCGGGATTAAACCTGGAAAAAATTGACCTCGACAGATCAGGTGTTATTTGGGGGTCTGGTATTGGCGGACTGAAGAATTTTCAGGATGAAGTAACCAATTTTGCTACTGGTGACGGCACTCCAAGATTCAACCCCTTCTTTATTCCCAAAATGATCGGGGATATTGCAGCTGGCTGGATATCTATGAAGTACAACTTCAGGGGACCAAACTTTGTTACAACCTCTGCCTGTGCCTCCGCAACCAATGCTTTAATTGATGCTTTCAATTACATTCGGCTGGATATGGCTGATATCATCATTTCCGGAGGTTCGGAGCACGCAATTACAGAAGCAGGTATGGGCGGGTTTAATGCAATGAAAGCACTCTCTGAGAGGAATGACTCTCCTGAAACCGCCTCTAGACCTTTCGATAAGGATCGGGATGGTTTTGTGTTAGGTG
>JAJCYL010000532.1 GCA_029262955.1 Cytophagales bacterium
GCCCACGGTCAATTAACTTGATTGAGTGGATTTTTCCTGATAAAAATTTTCCCTCCCTGTCTGTGTACACCTTCAGGATCGGTGCAATCCCCTTTTCTGCAAGAAGAGAGAATCTGCCGTAGGTGCAAAAATTGCCCAGACTATAGGCAATAATCCGATTATTGTAGAGGTCAATGGCTCTTGGGACATGTGGACCATGTCCAAAAACAACATCTGCCCCTGCATCAATCATCATTCGGGATAATTCATAGACATTCCCTCTGTCTTCACCATAAAAAGTCTCGGTAGCCCTGGGAACGTGCAGGTGCTCTCGCCCTTCTGCTCCTGCATGAAAAGAGGCAATAACGATGTCTGAAATACTATCCAAATGAGTAAAAATTTCTTTAATCCGATCGGGTTGGTGTATACTGACGGTTCCTTTGTTTGGGGCAAAAGCAGCAAATCCTATCGTCAATCCCTCAACAGTGAAAGTTGTAAATGGGGCATCAATCAACCCAGCATATCGAATATTCAAAGAATCGAGAACTGACATAGTACTTTTTCTACCAGTATCGCCGAAATCCCCAGCATGGTTATTGGCCAAACTCATGATATCAAATCCAGCGTCAACCAGATTCTCGGCATAACTGATGGGCGTTCGAAAAAGGTAACAAACCTTAGGGTTGCTACACTCTTTTTGTTCTCCTCCTTTATCCAGTAAAACTCCCTCAAGATTACCAAATGTGATATCAGCCTGTGCAAGTGTATCTTTCACTTCCGCCCATAAGTCTCGACCGTTGTTGGGTGATAAATAGTCTGAGGAGGGAAAGTTTGTGGCCATCATTATATCCCCAACACCAATAATGGTAATGGTGTCCTTGTAAGTGATAGCTGGTGCTAACTCGATTGGGTCAGGAGTTGGAATTGTATCAATCGGAACCTGAGTTATTTGTACCAGGGAATCAAGTGACGTCGTATCTCTTGGTACTTGCTGAGTGGATGAGATGGGCCTGGAGGTTTTGCAGCTATATATCGATAGGGTGACTACGGCAAATACAAAAAAGGTTTTCTTCCAGCTCATTGGTGTAAATAAAAAGATTTGCAAGGACTTTAAAAATGCTGGAACAAAAAAGGCTAACCACAATGACTAGCCTCTAAATCTTTCTGCGCTCTTCTTTCAACCTAATGATTGGTTCTCAATAGAGGCGAGGATCAATATTTTTTCGTACTCGTCTGCTTGTAAGTCCTGGAAGAAGTAGTGAACCGGGTTAACTCGCCTTCCGTCTTTGTGAACCTCATAATGGAGGTGTGGTGCGGTCGATTTACCGGTATTTCCGACATACCCGATGATTTCCCCACGCTTTACTTTTTGTCCTTTTTTGACATTGAACCTGTCCATATGGAGGTATAAAGTAACGTAGCCAAATCCATGGTCAAGTTTAATCATGTTACCACTTGCGTAAGTCTTCTTTACAACTTTAATAACTCCATCACCAGTGGCATATATAGGGGTCCCAATTGGTGCTGAAAAATCTATACCAGCATGCATTTTGCGAACCTTATAGATAGGGTCTATACGTGTGCCAAAACCTGAAGACAAGCGTTTCAATTCCTTGTTTGATACTGGCTGAATAGCTGGAATAGAAGCTAAAAGTGCCGCTTTATTTGTGGCCATGTTTACAATTTCATCATAAGACATAGTCTGTATGTACATTTTTTTCTTCAGATGATCAATCTTCCGATATGCATTGATCACCAAATCTTCGTTTTCCAAATTAGCTTCTGTGAGATGACGGTAACGATCAGAACCACCTACACCCGCGTTTCGGATTGATTGGGCAATTGGATCAGCTTCAAAAATGACGCGATAAATGTTGTCATCTCTGTCCTGAAGTGCCGTAAGCATCTGGTTGGCATTGTCCATTTCCTTTTTCATCAACTTGTAATGGAAATTTAATTCCTCGTTCTGCTTTTTGAGTAGCGCTTCTTTAGGTGAGTCGAAATAGCTTGAATAGCCAAAAAGGATACCAATTGCCAGGATCAATGCAACTGAGAAAAACCCAAGAAAATTCAGGGTAACATCCCATGTGCTGACCTTGACCCGCTCGTACTTGCAGGTCTCCGTATCGTAGTAATACTTTATTCTAGCCATGAATGGATAATCTCTTAATTTTGCCCCTCTTTATTAAAGGGAATACCCTCATAAAGATATTTAGCGCAAATATACGCATTTTCTAAGAAAAGGATTCAATATACCAAGCTCAGGCATTACAAGAAAGAATGACTTCTAAAGAGATTAGACAACAATTTATTGATTTTTTTAAGGCGAAAGAGCACTTGATAGTACCCTCAGCCCCCATGGTGCTTCATAGTGATCCAACTTTGATGTTTACCAATGCGGGGATGAATCAGTTCAAGGACTATTTTTTGGGAAATACTGACCCTAAATCAAGAAGAATTGCAGACACTCAGAAATGTTTAAGGGTCAGTGGAAAGCACAATGACCTTGAGGAAGTAGGGATAGATACCTATCACCACACCATGTTCGAAATGCTTGGCAACTGGTCATTTGGCGACTATTTTAAAAAGGAAGCAATCGCATGGGCATGGGAGCTATTGACAGAGGTCTATAAACTACCCAAAGAACGGCTTTACGCGACTGTTTTTGGTGGAGATGAACAAGATGGGCTAGAGCGAGATCAGGAAGCGTACGATTATTGGAAGAAGGTAATCGATGAAGATTCGATTATTTACTGTGGGAAAAAGGACAATTTCTGGGAAATGGGAGATGTTGGCCCTTGTGGCCCATGTTCAGAAATCCATATTGATCTGAGATCTGAAGAGGATATGGCAAAAACGCCTGGAAAGGAGCTTGTAAATGCTGACCACCCGGAGGTTATTGAGATTTGGAACCTCGTATTTATCCAGTTTGAGCGTTTATCAGACAGTTCCTTAAAGCCGCTCCCCGCAAAACACGTTGATACCGGAATGGGGTTTGAAAGACTGTGCATGGTAATTCAGGGCAAAAAATCCAGCTATGATTCCGACGTATTTTCCCCTCTTATTGGGCATTTGGAAAAGAAATCGAGTCAGGAATATGGTGCTGACGAAAAGGTTGATGTCGCCATGAGGGTTATCGTTGATCACGTAAGGGCTATCACATTTGCAATAGCAGATGCTCAATTGCCATCGAACAATAAAGCCGGTTATGTCATAAGAAGGATTTTAAGAAGAGCTGTTCGATATGGTTATACCTTTCTGGATTTAAAGGAGCCTTTTATATACGAATTGATCCCAATTTTGGCGGCACAATTTGAGGACGTGTTCCCGGAAGTAAAGAGTCAGGAAGAGTTCATTGCTCGAGTAGTACGAGAAGAGGAGTCTAATTTTCTAAGAACTTTAGACAAGGGTTTGAAGCGAATTGAAGTAATTCATACTGAACTCGAAGGTGCTGCAAAAAGGGAGATTGACGCATCAAAAAGCTTTGAACTTTATGATACCTACGGATTTCCACTTGACTTAACAGCTCTGATTGCACGAGAAAAGGGTTTAAAAGTAGATGAGGAAGGTTTCAAAGGAGAAATGCAGATCCAAAAGGACCGCTCAAAGAATGCTGCCAAAGTGTCAACGGGGGATTGGACCCTCCTGATATCGGACGTTGAGCCAGAATTTATCGGTTATGATTCTCTGGTTTCCTCATCACGCATTGTGAAGTATCGGCAGGTAGAGGAAAAGGAAAAGAAATATTTCCAAATTGTGCTGGATAAAACACCATTTTATGCTGAGAGTGGCGGACAAGTTGGGGATACCGGGTACATTGAATTCAATGGGCAAAAAACTTCCATTATTGATACCAGGAAGGAAAACGACCTAACCATTCATTTGGCAAATGAGTTACCCACAGATTTGGATGGAACTTTTGAGAGCGTGGTAAATTCAAAAAAACGGTTACTTACGATGAATAACCATTCAGCTACACACCTGATGCATGCGGCACTCCGTGAAGTTTTGGGAGATCATGTTCAACAGAAGGGCTCTCTGGTTAACGAGAAGATATTGCGTTTTGATTTTTCTCATTTTTCTAAAATGACGGATGAAGAAATCAAAAAAGTAGAAACCATTGTTAACCAAAAAATAAGAGAAAATATTCCTAAACAAGAAGATCGCAACGTGCCAATCCAAGAAGCCAAGGATCGAGGAGCAACGGCACTTTTTGGAGAGAAGTATGGTGATTTCGTGCGGGTAATAACGTTTGATAAGAATTTTTCTTTGGAATTATGCGGAGGTACACATGTTGAAGCGACCGGTAACATTGGACTTTTCAAGATTATATCGGAGGGTTCGGTAGCCGCCGGAATACGCAGAATTGAAGCAATTACGGCAGAAAGAGCAGAAACTTATATCAACGATGAGGAGAAATTACTGGATAACATTAGAACAATTCTTAAGAATCCTCCGGATGTTTTAAAGGCGGTTGAGGCATTATCGAAGGAAAGGGATTTGTTGAAAAAGCAAATGGAGAAACTTCAATTGAAACAAGTTAATAGCTTGAAGATTGGAATGATGAAATCAGCAACCGATGTTAATGGAGTCCAGGTAATTATTCAAAAAGTTGAACTCCAAAGTGCAGATGCATTGAAGAAGTTGGCCTACGATCTTAGAAATGATGTAAAAAACCTGTTCTTGGTGATTGCAGCAGATATTGATGGCCGCCCGCAAGTAGCCGTAATGGCCTCAGATAACATTGTTTCGGAAAAAAGTGTTCATGCCGGCAATTTGGTAAAGGAATTAGCCAAAGAGATAAAAGGAGGTGGCGGAGGTCAGCCATTTTTTGCAACTGCTGGAGGAAGTGACGCCAATGGTCTTGAAAAAGTTGTGAGTAAAGGAATGAAAATGGCTCAGGATCTTTTTGCTTAAGATTGAGGTAAGTTGCGAATGGAATTACGAACTTTGACCTCTGATACGTTAGCCCCTCATTCTACAAATAACCCAAGTATTTAAGATTCAACAAAGTTTATTGTAAACCATTTATGGGTTTGAAAGGCAAATACAAGCCAACCATTGGCCTGGAGGTACATATTCAGTTAGCTACAGAAAGTAAGATCTTTTGTGCTGACAGAAACGAGTATGGATCTGAACCTAACTCCAACATTAGTGTGGTTAGTTTGGCTCATCCCGGGACATTGCCAATATTGAACAAAAAGGCAATTGAGTATGCCATCCGCATGGGGTTGGCATGTGATTCTGAGATCAGCCAGCAAATGTTCTTTGATCGAAAAAATTACTTTTATCCTGATTTGCCAAAGGGATACCAATTGACCCAGGATAAGACGCCAATTTGTAAAGGCGGGCGAATAAAAATAACAGATACAAAAGGTATTGAAAAAACAATTACCCTAACCAAGATTCATCTAGAAGAAGATGCCGGTAAATTAGTGCATGACCCTGATGCGGGAGATTCGAATGTTGATTTCAACCGAGCCGGAGTTCCATTGATTGAACTAGTTACAGATCCTGTAATTACCGAACCAGATGATGCTGCCATCCTGATGACGGAGATACGCAAAATGGTTCGCTATCTGGAAATAAGTACCGGGGATATGGAGAAGGGATCATTACGATGTGATGCGAATGTGTCCATCTCACCTGAAGGAATTGAGGAGTTAGGGATGAAAGTCGAGGTGAAAAACATGAATTCTTTTAAGCATGTTAAACAAGCAATACTTTTTGAAATTGACCGTCAAACCCAATTATTGGAGCAAGGTGATCCGGTAATTAGCGAAACCCGTCTTTACGATGTGGAATCTGGACAGACCTATGACATGAGAACAAAGGAGGAATTGAATGATTACAGATATTTCCCTGAGCCGGACTTGTGCCCTTTTGAAATCTCCGATGAATGGTTATCTACAATAAAGTCGGCTATGCCATTACTAGCCCAGCAGTTCGTTGACAAGTTTGTTAATGAGTTCGGGCTTAACAGAAAGACTGCGGTTACACTTACTGAGACTAAGGATCTGGCAGTGTATTACGTTGAACTTTGCCAACTGGTTAATGATCAAAAAGCGGCGGCGAACTGGATGATTGGCCCGGTTAAGTCATATTTGAATGAGAGCGGAAAGGCTATAAATGAAACCACCCTATCTGTCACCCAACTGGCAGGCCTGGTAAATATGGTTATATCCAATAAGATCAGTTTTTCAAAGGCTTCAAGTGAGGTCTTACCCTTGCTTTTGAATGATTCACAATTATCAGCTGACCAAGCCGCCAATCAATTGGGTGCATTAATCCAGAATAATGGAGAAGAGCTGGAGGTTGTCATTCAATCAATATTGAGACAATACCCTGATAAGGTTAAAGCTTATAAAAACGGAAAAAAAGGTCTCCTAGGTCTATTTATGGGTGAAGTAATGAAAAAGACTAAAGGCACTGCTGATCCAAAAAAAGCCAATCAAATTTTGGAGGCAGCACTTGAATCTTAAATCAGCTATCAGTTATAGTTCATATCGTAGAGGGAATGTATCTTTTTTCTATTTAATACACCTTCATTCAATGGCTTAACTATTCAAGATAATTCTGTAGCCGCTTGGCGTCTGATCGTTTGTAATGACCTGGGTAGCGATTTTGGAAAAATAATTTTCGGACAGCTATCTCGCGTTTTTTTGTTTTACTCCATTTTCTACCCTCTTTAGCGCATCAGAATTCGTTGATTGATGTAGTCATTCTCAATCTTTATTGTCAGTTATCTCAAACCGTCTTTCAACCCATATTACTGACCATCCCTGATCTGTTTTACATTGAGTGCTGTTCTCAATAAATTACCTCCACTCAAAACAGTACATCATGAAAAGCATCATACATCGCAAAACATTGCTCTCAATAGTGACCCTCATCGTTCTATCATTTTTTTCTCAGGTGGTATTGGCCCAGGAAATCCCTTCGCCAGAAGACTTTTTTGGACACAAAATGGGTGCCGATCGGAAATTGGCTCATTGGAATGACCTGGTAAAATATTACAACCAGCTAGGGGAAAGCAGCCCAAGAATGAACGTAGTCAATATGGGTAAGACCACCCTTGGCAATCCATTCCTCGCTTTATACATATCTTCTCCTGAGAATCTGGCCAAACTAGAAGAGTATCGCTTGATGAATGCCAAGTTGAGCGATCCCCGAGGTGTTCCAAAAACAGAAATCGATAGAATTATTGCTGATGGAAAGGCCGTCATAGTCCAGTCATTTGGCCTCCACTCTACAGAAGTGGCTGCCAGTCAAACAGCGGCGGAGGTGACCTATGATATGCTCACCCGAGATGACTCTGAGATGAAGCGTATTTTGGATAACACCATTGCCATAATGATACCATGTTTCAATCCGGATGGCGAAATCATGGTGACTGAATGGTACAATAAAACATTGGGAACTGAATATGAAGGGTCATATCTACCTAATCTTTATCATCATTATATCGGGCATGACAATAATAGGGATGCCTACATGAGAAATACGGTGGAGTCGCTGTATGGTGCAAACATTATGTTTAAGCAATGGATGCCACAGGCCTACATTGATCATCATCAAATGGGGTCTTACGGTGCAAGAATTTACTTGCCTCCATATGCAGAACCAACTCGCCCTGATGGTGATCCTTTGGTGTGGAGAGAGATGTCATGGTATGGTGCACATATGGCTTATAAGGAAGAAGAGAATGAAAAAGCAGGAGTAGTTAATGCCGCCATATATTCTGGCTGGGGTCATTTTGGATTCCATTGGATCACTCCTTTTCACAATATCGCTGGTATGCTCACAGAATCAGCTAGTGCAACTCTGGCTACTCCGCTTTATATCCACCCTGATCAGTTAGAAGGGAACATTCATGGCATGCCGAAATACGAGGAACAAACAACTTTTCCAAACCCATGGCCGGGAGGATGGTGGCGAGTTCGAGATATCGTTGAGCAACAAAAAATCGCGGCACTGGCCGCATTGGATTTGGCCGCTCGGAATAGGGAAACCGTACTAAAGAACATGTACCTTAAAGCTAGCCGGCAGACTGAGCGTGGTGCAAATGGTGATATAAAAGCTTATGTAATTCCGGCCGATCAACACGACCCCCTTACTGCAGTAAAATTGGTGAATGTCCTATTGGGCCAGGGTATAGAAGTGAGGCGATCAAATGGAGAATTTGTTCATGAGGGCCAGGTCTATGGGCAAGGCTCTTTTGTAGTGACTATGGCGCAGCCTAAACGGGGTTTGGTTCGCTGGCTCTTGGGAAGAACTTATTATCCGGATAACAGTTACACAAGAGATCGTGATGGTCGACCAATTCGGCCCTACGATATGTCTACTGACAACATCGCCGAATACTTTGGTGTAAGGGCTGATCCGGTTAAAACTGCCGTCACTGGCAATCATCCTGCGCTGAGCCAGGATATTGATCCTTCAGGGCAAGTAACCAAGGGTCAGAATGGCTATGTCATTGATGGTCGTTCTAACGATAGTTTTACGGCGGTAAATATGCTCTGGGATAACAAAATCAAAGTTAGAAGAGCAAGTGTGACTGGTGCTGGAATTAGGGCAGGAGACTTTATTGTGCCCTCATCAGCATCGACCACTGTGCTTAATCAGGTAGCACAACAAACCGGAGTCAATTTTAATGCTTTGAAAGCAGACCTTTCAGGAAACAGTAATCCCGTAAATCGTCAGCGAATTGCAATGTATCAACGCTACCTCGGAGGCAACATGGATGAAGGGTGGTCAAGGTTGTTATTGGAGAATTTCAAGTTTCCTTATGCAACAATCATGGATAAGGAATTAAAAGCTGGTGATCTCAATAAGAAGTATGATGTCATAATTTTACCTGACGACACGAAAGTTCGCATGACTGGTGAGGGGTGGGAAGATTTTTCCAGGGGTCACCCAGATTCGTATCCACCCGAATACAGGACTGGCTTTGGGCAACAGGGGATTAAATCGTTGAAAGCTTTTGTAGAGAATGGGGGAACGCTATTGACTTTTGGTCAGGCAGGTGAGCTACCCATTGATGAATTTAAGCTTCCTATTAGAAATGTGGTCGAAAAAGTTGACTCAAAGGATTTCTGGTCTCCAGGATCTACATTAAAAATGAAATTTGACAATACTAATCCGTTGGCTTATGGGATGCCTGACGACGGGGTTGGTTTGTTTATAGTAAACAATGATGTCTACGAAGTTATTCAAAGCAAAGACAACCATGAGATTGAAAGAGTCGCCACATTTATTGACCGTGATGTGCTACAAAGTGGATGGTTAGTTGGTGAAGAAGTTATAGCGGAGAAAGCGGCCATGGTTTCTGTTGGCATGAGGAAAGGCCGGGTAGTGATGATTGGTTTCAGACCACAGCATCGGGTGCAAACCCATGGGACGTTTAAATTGGTATTTAACTCATTGGTTTCGAGGTGATGGAAATTCTAAGAATTGACGGGGTTTTTTGAGTGGATCTCGTCATTCCTGCGAAGGCAGGAATCTCTGAGTTAAGTAACATACTCTGGGAGATTCCCGTTTTCGCGAGAATGACGGGTTCTCCACAAGTTTCTAAATTTCCCCAATAACCTCTAAATACCACCTGATAAAATTATTGCAGAGACTTTCGAATACAGGAGAATAGGGCCCTGGCTCATAAAAGCTGGAGTTTACACCCTGGTTATTTTGGGTGATAATGAACTTGTCTTCCTTGGTAGTGAAATCCCATAATTCAATCAATCGGTCGGTGTCGTAATCTTTGCCTTCGACAGCATCACCATTTACAAACCAAACCAACTCCATTTCAGACTCTTTCAATCCCCTTGGCAAAAACCTGTACAACACGCAATGATCAGGATAATTGAGCATGAAGGTGAGTGGTCCGAATTGAAAATCTCCGGCACCACCGTCATATCCTTTAAAGTCACCCATCAACGGTGCCAGGGGCTGACCATCTAATGAGCCGGTTTTATACTTTTCATACAATGCGTATCGCAAATGGGAAATATCACACCCAAAAACAGGGGAATTTAAATATTGATTAGTCACCTCTGCCACAAATTGAGGTTGAAAACCCATTTCTTCAAGGGCTTTCTTTTTCATAGCCTCATTCAAGTGAGCCACTTTAGAAGCCTCATCCCTTAAGGTATGGGATTTGGCATATTCCTTATGGGAAGGCCCACAATGATAGCATTCAAGATAGTTTTCTATTACCAATTTCCAATTCGCATCTATGGGATAGGACCTTGTGGCAGCAACTTTGGCATTTCCCAGGTGATAAGGCGAAATGGCTGGAATGAGCTTGTCCGTTGCCAACTTAAAGTCCGCAGCTTCCGGATCACAATTGATAAAGACCATTCCCTCGAATATGTGAGTGTTTATCTTTTTTAGGCGATAATCGTCTTTATTGAAATCCTCACCCATGGAGCGAGCTCCGATCAATTTGCCGTTAACTTCATAGACCCAGGCATGGTACGGGCAAATGAAGGACTTGGCATTACCTTTTTTCTGAGTGCAAACTCGGGCACCTCTATGTCTACAGGTATTAGCACTGGCACTTATATTTCCGGTCTTATCTCGGGCGATAATGAGGGAGTCCTCACCAACTTCCACGGTTTTATAATCACCATTTTGTGGAATTTCACTAATGTGGCAGGCATAAAACCAGGATTTGAATATAATCTCAGACAATTCCCTTTGATAGATGACATCTGATCGATAGAAATAGTTTTCCAGTGCGAAGCCATCTTTCCCTTTTGCTATCGATATATTTTCGTCTGCAAATTCCTGTGAATCATTAAAATTCATTCCTGCGGCGTATTAAATTGAAATGAGGTTATCAAAAATATGTAAACTTTGTTTCACTCCTCTTTTCAAGTGCTGTTTTAGGAGTAATTGGTTGAGGAAAAAAATCCCGTGGTAAATGAATCGCTGCCAATCTACCGAAGAGAAACACTATTTTAGTATACCAAACTAACTCCTATGAAAAATTATGCCTCGCACCTGGTATTACTGATACTCACTGTAGCGGCCTGCTCTCCTTCAGTCAAAGTAACTACTGGTTTTGACGTTGTTATTTACGGCGGTCAGGTAATGGATCCTGAATCTGGTACAGATGCTGTGCTAAATATTGGCATCATTGACGGTACCATTCGAGCACTTACTAAAGACAGCCTTTCCGGCAATCGTAATATCAATGCCAGGGGCCTCGTTGTTTCCCCTGGATTCGTAGATCTGCACTGTCACGGTATGACCAATGATGCATTTGCATTGATGGTCCAGGATGGGGTAACCACGGGGTTAGAATTGGAAGTAGGAACTGGAAACGTCAATCAGTGGTATGAGGATCAATCTGAGGCTCAGTATGTAAATTATGGAGTAAGTATTGGCCACATCAAAGTCAGAATGGAGGTAATGGGAGATGAAGGTGGGTTTTTACCAAGCGGCCTGGCAAAAACCACTGTTGCAAATGAAGAGCAAATCTCAAAAATTAATGACCTTATTGAAATTGGTCTTGACCAGGGAGCTGTTGGAGTAGGCTTTGGATTGGCTTATACCCCAGCTGCAACAACGGCAGAATTCGAATCCGTATTGCAAATTGCTGCAAACAGAGGGGCGTCTTCACATATTCATTTGAGGGCGGGCAAGGAAGGCTTAGAGGAAGCAATTAAAAGTGCAAGTAAGATCGGAGCTTCCTTGCACATCGTTCATATTAATTCCAGCGGTGCGGAGCATAGTGCCGAATTCATTAAACTAATAGAACAAGCTGTGGCTGATGGAAACGACATCAGTACAGAGGCCTATCCATATGAGGCAGGGATGACCATGATTGAATCCAGCCTTTTCGACGAATGGGAAACCTGGGATGATGATCAGATTGGCATCCATCAATGGTCAGAAACTGGAGAGTTTTTAAATCGCGAGTCATTTGGTAAATACCGTCAACAGGGTGGTGGAGTGATCATTCATAGCCGAACAGATGATATGACGGAAGCTGCCCTCAACAGCCCCTTGACCATGATTGCCAGCGATGGATTTTTGGAGGATGGAAAAGGACATCCACGTACATCCGGAACGTTCTCAAAAGTGCTGGGTAAATATGTGCGTGAAAAGAAACTCTATTCGCTGATGGATGCTTTGAGACGAATGACTATTGCTCCTGCACAAAGGCTGGAAAAATATGTACCCGCAATGAGTAAAAAAGGGCGAATTAGAGTTGATGCTGATGCGGATATTACGGTGTTTGACCCAACCAGCATAATCGATAAAGCTACTTATACTGACCCGGCCATACCTTCTGATGGAATTGCATTCGTATTAGTGGATGGCAAGGTAGTAGTAGATGATGGAGAGCTCTTAACCGAGGCCAAATATGGTAAGGCGGTTAGAAAGGAATGAACTCGTTTGGGAGAGCTGTTTCCGAGCGCTTTGGGCTCTTAATCACTACTTTTATCCGCCCATTGAATACAGTATACTGACGATTCAGTACACCTGGCAAGGTTTTTCATAGAAGTAATTCCGAACTTGTAACCTCTTAAGGTAAGCCCGGTATTTACTAATGTAAGAATCACTGAAATTAATCGTCATGATCAGAAACCACCTCAAGGTTGCTATCCGGAATCTTCAAAAACACTCTTTCTATTCATTCATAAACATATTTGGACTGGCCATGGGTATGTCCGCTGGCTTTATGATCCTTCAGTATGTCTATTATGAAACCTCCTATGATCAATTTTTTGAAAATAAAGAGAATATTTATCGTGTTCAGTTGAATCGCTACAATAAGGGAGAGTTGCAGTCTGCCTGGGCTGCGGGCTGTGCCGGAGCAGGATATCATATGAAGGAAGATTTTCCAGAGGTAGATGATTTTGTTAATCTGCGGAAAAGTACCGCTTCCATATCCCATGACAAGAGATACTTCGAACCTCAAAGTGCGTACTACGCAAAAGAGAATTTTTTCGAGGTGTTCTCAATTTCTCTACTGAGAGGAGTGGATAGTTTAGTTCTAAAAGAGCCTTACACTGTTGTTTTGAGCGAAACAATGGCCCATAAAATATTTGGTGACGAAGATCCTGTGGGTCAGATCATTGAGCAAAATGATAAATATAAATTTAAGGTGACAGGAGTGTTTCAGGATTTTCCTGAAAGATCTCATATGGAATTCGATGTACTTTATTCATTCGAAACTTATGTGATTTTTACATCTGAAGAAGTAAGAACGGCCTGGCAGTGGGATGGATTTCTCAACTATGTTGTGCTTTTTCCAGGAACCAATCCCACGGCCCTTGAGGCAAAATTCCCTGATTTTATTGAGAACAGAGTAGGGGAAGAATTACGCCAGTACGATGCTGGAATGGAATTTAACCTTCAATCATTGTCTGATATTCATCTAACCTCTAATTATTATGGAGAAATTAAGCCAACCGGCGACAAGAACACGACTTACTTTCTTCTGATTATTGGCCTCTTCGTTCTCTTCATTGCCTGGATAAATTATATCAATTTAACGACTGCAAGGTCGATGAGCAGGGCCAGGGAAGTAGGCATAAGAAAGGTGTTGGGAAGTGTCAAAGCTCAACTGATTAGCCAATTCATGTTTGAATCTTTTGCTATAAATTTCCTTGCCCTGGCATTGTCTGTTCTCGTAGTGATAGCTGTATTTCCATTCTTTAATGATTTAGTAGGAAGATCCACGTCCTATTCATGGCCTGATTCATACAACTTTTGGACAAGCCTCTCAATTACGTTTGTTGGTGGCGTATTGGTTTCTGGTTTTTATCCAGCTTTGGTACTATCCAATTTTAAACCGGTGGCCATCCTTAAGGGAAAATTTTCGGGGACGCAAAGTGGGAATTGGCTACGAAAAACACTGGTAACCTTTCAATTTTTAGTGTCCATTGTTTTAATCACAGGAACATTTGTCGTCTACCAGCAAATGGATTTTCTTCAGTCTCAGGATCTTGGGGTAAAAATTGATCGAACTTTGGTGGTGGAGACTCCCGATTTCAGCAGTGATAGTCTTCGTATGCTCCGTGATAATTCTTTCAGGAGCAGCCTGCTGAGTGAGTCAAGTATCAATGAGCTCACCTTGTCAACGACGGTACCGGGCCAGGATCCCGGTTGGAATGCTGGTGGTATAAGGTTAATTAACCAAACGGATGATGAGAGCAATCAATTCCGGATACTTGGAGTGGATGACCAATTTATTAATTTCTATGGCCTGGAAGTGATTAAAGGAAGAGGCTTCGACGGTTCTTTTGGAGCTGAAGAATCCAATGTTTTATTTAACCAAGCCGGGGCGAAAAGAATGGGATTCTCAAATCCAGAAGAATTGCTCAATAAGAAGATATTTTTCTGGGGGGACACATTTAACGTGGTGGGAATTGTTAAAAACTACCGGCATGAATCACCAAAACTGGCTTATGATGCCAATATATTCCGCTATTTTAAGAAACCAGGGGGATACTACTCCATTAATATCGGTAGTTCAAACGTGAGAAATTCCGTGGAGAATGTGAGAGACCATTGGGAGTCAGCTTATCAAAATAAGCCATTTAATTACTTCTTTCTGGATGACTACTACAATGAACAATATAAGTCTGAATTAAAATTCGGGTCTATTTTTGGGTTGTTTGCAGCATTGGCCATCATCGTGGCTTGCCTTGGTCTCTTTGGACTCTCTTCTTACATGACAACACTCCGTGCCAAGGAAGTTGGAGTCAGGAAAGTATTGGGCGCATCTCTCAAGCAATTATGGACATTGTTAACGGGTGATTTTCTCAAATTGGTCATGGCGTCAATTGTAGTATCTCTTCCCATTACCTGGTATTTGATCAAAACGTGGTTGCAAGAATTTGAAAGTCGCATTATTCCCGGAGTCAGCTTATTTCTTATACCAGCTTTAATATTGGTTGTGATTGCAGTAGCAACGGTTTCGTATCACACAATTCGTACAGCACAATTAAATCCGGTTCATTCCTTAAAGGAAGAATAGCTACGAAGATTAGGACGCCCTGCGACCATTCCTGGAGGAATAATTCTGATATTATTGATAAAAGTAATCTTAACGCTATCCTTGCATCTCTTTAAGAGAGCACCTAATTGACATTTAAAAACCCAAAACTCGTTAAGATTACCATTCTCTTTATCAGCATGATGACGGTAATGGCAGGCGCTACCATTGCACCTTCACTTCCGGAAATGAAAAGGACATTTATTGATCTTGAGAGTGCAGACACCCTGGTTAAATTGGTGCTTACGATTCCCGGTCTATTTATTGCTTTGACCGCACCTTTTTCAGGATGGATCATTGATAGATTTGGCAGAATTCGATTGCTGGTATCAATGCTATTGCTATATGCAGTAGCTGGCTCATCCGGCCTTTACTTAAACACTTTGCCTGAAATCATTATTGGAAGAGCATTTCTGGGAATTGGAGTAGGAGGGATAATGACCACTGCCGTCGCACTGATAGGAGATTATTTTGAAGGTGAAGAAAGACGCAAGTTTTTGGGGACGCAGTCAGCTATAATGGCCTTTTCTGGCACTGTTTTTATTTCTACCGGCGGATTTCTGGCAGATATTCATTGGCGTTACCCTTTCCTGATTTATGGATTAGCACTACTGGCTGTTCCTTTGGTTCTTATTTACCTCAAAGAGCCTGAGAAAACACCCTCGAATTCAGTTGATGGAGTCCCTGAAGTCAAAATACCTTCAATAGCCTGGACAGTTTATGTCCTTGCATTTCTTGGGATGGCTGTTTTTTACATGATGCCTGTCCAGGTACCATTTCTAATTCAACAAATTTCGGATGTCGGTAATACTGCAACGGGTTTGGCTCTTGCTTTTGCCATGTTTGTAGCCGGAACAACCTCTTATAACTATCCGAGGTTTAAAAGGCGATTAACACATTATCAGATCTACGGAATCTCTTTTTTTACCATTGGAGTTGGCTATACAGTTTTGTCTTTTGCAGACAGCTATGAGATGGTTTTTCCAGGCCTAATGATAGCCGGGGCTGGAGCGGGATTTATAATGCCAAACTCCAATTTGTGTCTTGTAACACTTGCTTCTCCTGAAATGAGGGGTCGCATTCTGGGACTTTTAACCACATTTATATTTATGGGACAATTCGCTTCCCCGCTCATGTTTCAACCGGTAATTAATATGACCTCAATTAGTGAGGGGTTTTTGTATCTGTCGTTGGTGATGATGGTTTTGGCCGTAATCAGTTTGGTGAGAAATAAAAGGCTGGTTAGTGACCACTGAGCAAGAAAATTTAATATTTAGCATAATGTCATTTGGCTGTCGTTATTCAATCACTGAAATTAGAACTATCGTTGTTTAACAACGTTTTACCAATGAGTTACAACAAGTTATGAGATACTTAGCATATATATACTTATTTGCCGCGGTGCTTTTGACAGCATGCCAAGGAGGCGAAAATAAAAAGAAGGCAGGTTTAAAAGTTAGTGGTGAAGTAAAAAAACTGAACCCTGGTGTCAGAATTTACCTTGAAGAAATTGATGGCAGCTCATTTATGGCAGTCGACTCGACACAAGTGAGTGGCAACAATGACTTTGAATTCATTGTCAATATCGATCAGCCATCGTTTTACAGAGTGAATTTTGATGATAATCAATATGTAAATTTCATTCTGAACAAAACGTATGTTGTTTTTAATGCTGATGGGTATAATCTAATTGGTTTCGCCGAGGTAAAGGGATCTCCAGATACAGATTATTTCTTTGAAATTGCAGCTATGCGAGAAGAATTTCAGCGCAATTTGCAGAATTTGAATTCTCAATTCCGCTTAGCCCGTTCTGGTGGGGATATGAAGTCGGCACTGCATCTACAGCAACAGTACGTAGTGCTTGAGGCTCAGTTTAACAAATCTCTCAAGCAGAAAATATGGGACATAGGTCCTTCAATTACTGCATTATTTGCCATTAACTACCTGGCAGATGTAGAAAAAGAGTTTGCTTTCCTGGACAGTTTGGCCGATAGATTTCAAAGCGCTCTCCCAAACTCAAAATTTACTTCACAATTGTTACTTCAGGTTAACCGTATGAGTAAACTGGCAGTTGGGGCAGTGGCTCCGGAAATTGAACTTCCGGATCCTGACGGTAATCCGGTTAAGCTGTCCTCATTACGTGGCCAGCATGTCTTGATAGATTTTTGGGCTGGTTGGTGTAAACCTTGTAGAGTTGAAAATCCTAATGTTGTGAGAATGTACAATAAATACCACGACAAAGGATTTGAAATATTTGGCGTTTCATTGGATCGTACCCGTGAGCAATGGTTGGCAGCGATAGAACAAGACGGTTTGATGTGGGAACATGGATCAGAGCTCAACTATTTCCACACTCAGGCAGCCCAGGATTATAGCATTAATGCTATTCCCGCTACTTATTTGATCGATCCGGAGGGTCGGATCGTAGGGAAAAATTTAAGAGGACCATCTCTTGAGTCCAAACTGGAAGAGATTTTTCAGAATTAGAGGCATAAAAAAGGTCGCTGTAGGCGACCTTTAAACCTTAAGTTTTGCTTCGTTTAGTACTCGACTGGTACATCAACGATTGTTGCACCCCATGCCATTGACATTGTGCTTTTATTGTCTAATGGATCAGAGAACTGAATAGTAAAGGCCTCGACCGCAGAACCGCCATTACTTCTGGTCGAAGCTTGAATTTTAGTCACGTTTTTAGACTCATCGTACTCATAATGCCCCCAGGTGTTGAGCTTTGAATTAAGGATTACTGTCCATTTGTCTCCAGGAATAGTATAGAGCGCATAAGTACCTTTTTTAACTTTTTTTCCACCAAATGTTACATCCTTAAGGAAAGTAACCTCTGTAGTCTCATTCGCACCTGTTCTCCACAGTTCCCCAGCAGGAGTCAAGTCGGCTAATGCACGGCTATTTAATTGAGGCCTGCTATAAACTACTTTAGCGATAGGAGCAGGTTTTCTGTTTCCAGGTAACCAGGCTATGTCAGCTGGGCTCTTGTCAAGCCCTTTAAATTCTTGTGCCATCAACTGATCAGCAAACAGGACTGCAGTCAATAACAAACAAATTGTCAAAATTTTCTTCATGGTAATCGATTTTGGTTTTGTTTTAGTCTTCTAAATTATAATTTATGTCCAACGTAAACGAAGGAATATCAATTCATCTAAATTAAATTTTTTTATGAGCGGCATAAACTATCTGCATTCATCAAGTGTCTATTTAACAACAATCAGAATTCATTTATCAATTTTTGTTCGTTCTCTTTAGGTGTATTTCTTAAATTTATTGTCTTATTTATAGAAACCCTAACACATAAATATTAGTTATATAGATCATGAGAATTGTCAAATCTGTGTATGGAGGAAGTAACAGCTACCATGCTCATCTTGAAGACGGGATTGGCAATCTGCTTAATGACCTTGAAAGCTATGCTACGCAGGTAGTAAAGGGTGTCCCTGGTTCAAGTGGACAGCTAAGAGGTACATTAAGAAATTCCATAGTAGGATTGCGCAATTGTGAGCTTGATCTTTATGAGCGTTTAATTTCATTTGGCAGAACTTTACGCATCTTAGTAGACAGCTCAGGATCGATGAATACTGAGGTGTCTAAGCGAATTAAACTGCCAATGAAATCTCTGGTTCAGACTTATTTCCATATAGCATTTCAGACAAGCCATAAGGAAATCACAGAAACTGCAGCAGGTTTAGTCAAAGATGTGGCTGATGATCCCTACGAAGTATCATTCCTACGGGGATATTGACCTTACTCCTGGAGTTCTATAACTCCAATCTCTTTCGAAATTCCAGCCTGAATACTAAGGACATCAACAGTTTTGGTTGTTAAGCCACTTTTTGTGGATGGAATAATTATCATTTCATATTCTCCTGGATTGATTTCCTCAATTAGAAAGTTTCCATTTTCATTCACTTCAATCGTTACCATGTCCTCATTAATCAATGAAATCAAAGAAATTGATGCGGTTGTTTGTGGAACTAACGACCCACTGAGGCTGCTTTTTTCATTCAAGTTAGCCTGTTCCCGGTGAGTAAAATCTATCATTGATGCTCTTAGCGACTCAGTTGGATAGCTGTCTATAATTATATTTTCGTTATTTGAAGGAAGAATTTTCTCAAAGTAGAGTGCCAAAACCATCGAGAAAAGACCACAGATAAGTACCAAAATAAAAAAAAGGAAAGCTTTAAGATTGGGGTGAGTTTGTTGGAAATTCATGATTGCTGGTTTTGAAGGTTTAAAAAAAGACCGGGTTGGGCCCTCGACCAATCCCGGTCTATGACAGCTGGTATTAATTTGTCATTACAACCAGATACTTCGATGAATTCCAAAATTTATCGGCATTAAGTATCTGTATAGCTTCTACGTTACCCCTTTCTTCATTGAAGAAGAGTTCGTATGATTCTTTTGGATGATTGGTGACTATCTTTAATTTCTTGGCATCTATGGGTATGATACTAGTAGTCCTGATGTCTATTCTGCTAAATGCGTCCTGATTGAAGTTGCTCCTTAATTGTTGGGTTGAACCGATTCCCAAAATGCCTCCTTCGTCCTCAATAACCTCCTTTACTTTGAGGTCCTTGTGGGACCCTATTGTGACAAATCCGGCATTAAGAAGCTCATCTTTTTCCCTTATTATATCGGAGCTTGTTTGAATTATTATTCCCTGACGCTCGGTCTTGGCCGTTAATGTATCCATACTCACTGCCAAAAAGGCCACTTTCTCTGATAAACGACTATTTGCAATGTCCTTATTTTCCAACTCTTCTTTGAGGCCTGTGATAACAATATCTTTCTCTTTAATTCTTTTCTTGAGCCGATCCACCATTCGCTTAAATTCACTATTGGTTTCAGCAAGGCGGTTGCTCAATTCATTGATTCTGTTCTGATTTTCAGCCATTAATGCATTAATCATTTGAATATCCAGGATAATCGATTCCTTCAAATCTTCTTCAAATGTCAGATCACCTCCGGACTTTTTGAGGTTGATCATATTTTCTCTTTCCTTAATATCTGTGAGATTATCCTCTATGGCATTGAATGCATGCATGTAAGATTCAATCTCCTCACTTAACTCCTGATTGGATGTCTTCAATGAGTGATTCCTGTACTTCAGATTATTAACTTCCTGCTGATCACAAGAGAAGAATGTAAATATGATGATGATTGAGAGTAGTGAGATGCACCGATTCATAGTACTAGTTTTGGAATCAGTAAGTGCCAATTTCATTCCAGAATGTTAGAATGGCTTAACAATCTAATTATCAAGCTGTTATCTCAAGAAAAGCTTATTTTAAAATTTCCTTTTTGCCAAAGTGTTTTCAAATTGAAAATCATTTGGAACCGTTAGCAGATTCCTTTAGCACACGATAAATTGTGGAGTAACTAATATCAAGTTCTTTTGCGGCAGCTTTAATATTGTCATCATGCTTTTTAAGATAGAGTTCGATGATTCGATTGTTATGCTCTTTCAAGGTCATACCAGAAATGGAGGGATTGTATAGTTCCTGATTGTTGCCAAAGTTTATATGCTTACCTTCAATATCAGAGCCATTGGTCATAGCAACTGCCAACTCCACAATGGATTTGAGTTCTCTCACATTTCCCGGAAAAGAATAGGTCAATAGTTTATTCTGAGCTTGTGACGTGAATTTGGCTTGTGCATAGTTATTTTCCTTGCAGAAGGCATCAATGAAATATTTGGCAAGGATGATGATATCCTGATTGCGATTCCTTAGCGGAGGCATTTTGATGGTTAACCCAAAAAGGCGGTAGTAAAGGTCATCCCTGAACCGGCCGTTTTTTACTTCTTCAAGTAGGTCTTTGTTGGTGGCAACAATAATGCGGCAATTCGTTTTGACCACACTATTTCCGCCAATTCTCGTCACCTCCTTTTCTTGAATGACCCTAAGTAACTTGGCCTGCAAGGCCATGTCAAGTTCCCCAATCTCATCTAGAAAAAGAGTGCCATTGTCCGCTTCTTCAAATTTGCCTATTCTCCTAAAATTGGCTCCTGTGAATGCTCCTTTTTCATGTCCGAAAAGCTCACTTTCTGCAAGTTCTAACGGAATAGCGGCAACATTTACGGCTACAAATGCGCCTTTTTTTCTGTTAGAGTTATAGTGTATGGCTTTCGCTGCCAGTTCTTTTCCAGTACCAGTTTCTCCGGTGACAGTCACTGTGATGTCACTTTTTGTTGCCGTTTCAATCAATGAAAATATTTCCTTTATACTGTCACTATTTCCAATGATTGAATTGGAAAAATCATATTTGCGTTGAACCTCTTTTTGAAGTTTTGTGACTTGTTTTCTTAGATCCGTTTTTTGAAAAATATGGTTTATGGTATGTAAGAGGTGATCTTTAATTTCCTTTGATTTTACGATGTAATCATAAGCCCCACTTTTAAGCATGTCGATTGCCACTTTGATATTTTCTTGTTCTGAAATAACGACTACTTCAATCGCGGGATCGAATTCTTTCACCTTCTTTAAAACGTCTGATCCGGTCATATCCGGAAGCGAGTAATCTAGACTCACAACATTTGGTCTTTCATGAAGATTATTAAGTAGCTCTGTGCCGGAGGCAAAAGCATGAATTTCAAAATCCGGATTGAGACCTAATGTATATGAAATCAATTCACGATACCAATCATCATCTTCTACAATAAATATTTTGAATCGACTCATTTCAAATACTTACGGCACTGTTTTCCAATTCTTCCATTTTCATTTTAATGAGCGGAGCAATTCTTTGCCACATTTTGGTGGCCTTTTCAAATTGCAATACAATTTGTGAGAATTCTTTACCTTCCTGGGCATATAATTCTATCCTTTTCAAGGAATTTGTGAAATAAGTCAAATTGAGATGCCTGGTGGGTGACACCATTTTATGGGCAATGCGTTCAACGTTCTCTCTTTCTTCAGCTGCCATGGCCTCCTGAAGTTGAGCAATATTATCCTCAGTACTAGTAAGATACAATTTGAGCATGTTCAAAACGAAGTTCACATTACCTTGTGATATTTCAAGGAGCGCATCAATACTTAATGAATCCAGTTGCTCAGTAGATGATTCAACAGACTCGTTGGCGGCAAGACTTTCGGTAATTATTTTGATTAAGTCCTCCTGTGAAAATGGTTTGGCAATCCAACGGTTAAATCCAGCATTTTTGATAGATTCAATGTTGTCGTTCAAAGTGGCGGCAGTCGATGCAATAAGAGGGAGACTATCTAAAGGATGCTCTAGTCCTCGAACTCTTTCAGCTATTTCGAGGCCACTCAGACCAGGCATTTGAATGTCTAGAATAGCCAGGTCAAAGGGAGTCTTTTTGATCAATTCCAGTGCATTGGCCCCGCTATCGAGCAACGTCACATCAATGTTCAGCCGTTCCAATATAACCTTATTAAGTTCCAGGTTATATTGTTCAT
>JAJCYL010000533.1 GCA_029262955.1 Cytophagales bacterium
TAGAAAGAAGTATAAAAACGATACGTTGAAAATGAAGGAAAACCTCCTTGATCAAGATTTTTCCAACATCGAAGCCATAAAAACCTTAAATTATGACAAGCCTAGCATCCCTTATGTGATTTCCTATTCTGGTACCACGGACATTGAAAAAATAGACAATAAGATCTTAATCTCACCCTTCCTGAGTTTTCCACCCGAAGAGAACAAGCTTAAGCAAAAAACCCGGTCATACCCGATAGATTTTATATATCTGAAATCAGAATCACTTCAATCTACAATCACAATACCTAATGATTTTGAAATCGTAAGTTCTCCTGACAATTTTTCAATAAGTGACGACGTGGCTCATATTAATCTGAACATAAAAGTTGAGGGTAATATTATTCAAGCAAAAGCGATGGTATATTTCAAAAAGGTAACCTACCTCGCTCATGAGTATGATCAGCTCAAGTCCTACATGGATAAAATTGTTTCACTTAATGAACAAATAGTTATTCAAAAATTATAATTACATTAAAAAACCATTCAATCAGAGAACTTCGTAACGATTTATGCCCTTTTCAAAAATTTAAAACTTATTTTTTGGCATCAATTATTGTACTATAATTACAAATTATTTAATTATAATCAGAACTTGAAGCTACTTTTTCCACTTCTGTGTTTGGTCTTTACGACACTCTTGCTTCCTAATCAGCTCAAGGCACAGGAAGAAGATGCCTACGCCGATTATTCCTATCTCTGGGAAGACACGAAAAAAAAGAAAAAAAAGAAAAAGGAAAAGCCTGCCCAGGTTACACCAGAGGTGATTGCTACTCCAACTGAACCAGCACCAATTCAGGAAATTACCACAGCACCGGTTGACTCAGTTCAGATTAGCCCGATGGAAAGTATTAATCCGGTGTTGGATACACTAAATCAGAACTCCCCTCCGATAACTGAGGATATCACTGCAGAGCCAACGGAAGAAGATATTGTACCAAAAGAAAAGAAATCTGCAGCACCAAGTAATGATTTCAGAGCTGGATTACCAGGAAGTGAACCAAAAAGCACGATCAATGCAAGTCTGGGTTATACCAACATTGCTGGTGAAAACTTTGTGGGCCTTACACTGGCACCCGAGTTCAATTTTGGTAAGGTGGGATTGGGTCTTCACATCCCAATTCTTTATAATCTGAATGCTCAGGAGATTAGAACGGAAATCTTTGAGGACGGTGTTGGCCCGGCCAGGCTCATAAGATATGTACGATATGGGACACAAAAACGAGACCCTTATTATTTCCTCATAGGCGAACTGGACAACATAATGATGGGCTTTGGTGGCCTGGTCAATAATTATTCTAATACCACTAGCTACGAAAAGCGCAAATTAGGGCTCCACTTTGATGTAAATTATCGCGGTTTAGGTGGTATTGAGGGCATGTATAGCGACTTTGACCCAAGTTCATTAAACCTATTCGCTATACGACCTTATGTACGTCCATTAGCTACAACCGGAATTCCGGTAGCAAGTACGTTAGAAATCGGAGCTACCTACCTCACAGATAAAGATCAAACAAAAATACAAACCAGTGACTCCACTAGTACCAAATACATCTTTACTGAACCTGGTATTAGTGCGTTTAACATTGATGCAGGTATCACTGTTCTCCAGGTACCTTTTATCCAAATAGATATTTTCGGTGGTTTTTCTAAACTGAACGTCTCCTCCCAACCCTTGATAGATGCTGTTGCCGCAATAGCCACATTACCCGGCGCCAGTGATGCCGCAACAGATGGTTTTAAAAACGGCCAGGGATTCAGTGTCGGGGTCAACTTTCGCTTTCATTTCATTGCAGATATTTTGAGTACCGACGTCCGTATTGAACGACTGAGTTTTAAAGATCATTTCATACCCCAGTTTTTTGATACGTCTTACGAATTAAATAAAGATTTGAGAATACTCAATCTCGGTTCAGCAGAAAAGCAAGGTGGTATGTATGGCAGCCTTACAGGGCATATCATACAAAAAGTCAAACTCGGTGGCAGCCTGATGATTCCGGATAATATTTCCGCCAGCTCGCCTGCTTTGGTACGATTGCATGCAGACGTTGAACGACTGGCCAACAAAATCTCTCTCCATGGCAGCTATGTGAAGGGCAACCTGGCCACATTAAAAGATGCATTCAAATTTGATGAGAATTCATTGGCCAAAGTTCGGTTTGTTTATCATATGAATAAGTTCCTCACTGCTGGTGTGGATTATTACTGGGCCTTTGCTATTGATGAAAATGGAGCTTACAAAGCCACCTCTTATGTCTCTCCTTATTTCGGTGTAAGTATTGAACTATAATTCAAAGGAAATTAAGTTCTACTCTTCTATTTGTGGCATACTTGTTGATCTTTGCGCATAAGTCATAACAAGCATGTCAAAAACCCTAATTATACTTTTCGTTTTCTTAAATTCTTTGGCCTTTTCCCAAGTTGATCAAAAGGCAGTAGAGGATTTTGCCAGAAACTTCGCTTATGAAAATCAGCTTCCTATGGGTGAGGTGACTGCCATTCTCAATCAGGCCGTGTACCAGCCCTCAATTATTGATAAAATGAATCGACCTGCGGAAAAGATGTCCTGGCATCGTTATCGCAACATATTTATAACTGATAAAAGGATACTTTCCGGAGTTGAATTTTGGAATGAACATGAAAGTATCTTAACAGAGATAAGTGAGAAGTATCGGGTCGATCCCGAGATTATCGTAGGAATTATTGGTGTGGAAAGCTATTACGGAGAACGAAAAGGTACCTACAAAATTCTTGATGCACTTTATACTTTATCATTTGGGTACCCAAGAAGATCCAAGTTCTTTAAGTCCGAGCTGGCCCATTACCTTTTGTTGGCCAAAAAGGAAAACCTTGATGTGCTCAATACCAAGGGCTCTTACGCCGGCGCCATGGGCTACGGGCAATTTATGCCTAGCAGCTATGAGGCTTATGCGAGAAGTTACGAACCCAATGGTGACAGGGATCTGATCAACTCCGCTGAAGATGCCATTGCCAGTGTGGCTAATTATTTCAAGGAACACAGGTGGCAATTAGGTCAACCGGTCGCTCAAATGGCAAGAGTTGAAACCGGTGCAAAACCCGTATCAAAGCAATCAATCAAGCCAAAACTTGAGCCTTCTCACTATGCTAATCTTGGCTACTTTCCAATGACGCCCATTGAAGATGGCGAACTGGTATCGTTGCAATCCTTCGAGCAAGAAGATCAACTTGAATATTGGTTTACTCATCAAAATTTCTACGTCATTACCCGATACAATCACAGCCCACTTTATGCCCTGGCGGTATATCAATTAGCGGAAGCAATCAAAGAGAAGAGGTTGATCGAATAAATCTAAACTGCATTTTTCCCTGGCTGATTAGATTGGGAACAAAGTGGTCATCAGTAAGTTAAACCCCAAATATTCAACGGATGCTTGATTAACATCTAAAATCATTTATCTTGGCATTCAAGATTTCCATTAGTATTGGAGTTTTGGGCCCGTTCTGATACTAATACTTGGGAGATGCTACACCAACCAACAGCTATCGGTTAGACAGTATCCCCTTTTGAATTAGCTATGAATAAAGTATT
>JAJCYL010000534.1 GCA_029262955.1 Cytophagales bacterium
CTTCGGCTCACCGTACTGGTCAAGCTGAAACGTGGTCAGCTTTTTATATAGGTGGTAATCCGGCTGGTGAAATTTGGGGAGCCGGAGGGTCTATAGAATCAGTGTGGGTACAACTCCAAGATTTTACATGGAATGGTGCACATGGACAGATAATAGCTGAGTGGGTGGTTTACTATGGAGCAATTAGGGACGCAAATATGATCCTTGACAATATAGAAAACCCGGATTTCAGTAGTGATTTTGTCAATTCAACAACCGCAGAAGCTCACTTTATCAGAGGTTGGGCTTATTCAGAATTGTATAATCTCTTTGGCCCGGTTCCTATCTATACTTCTTCCCTTGATGATCCCTTACAGCCAAGGGCAACTGATGCAGAAACCCGTCAAATAATTGAGGATGAATTGACATTGGCGATTGCTGGTTTACCGGATGATGCGGCTTTTGGCAAAGGAACAAAAGGCGCTGCCAGAGGAATACTTGGCAAGTATTATTTGAATACAAGACAATGGCAGGAAGGTGCGGATTTGATGCAAACAATAATAGATATGGGAATCTATAGTTTGCAGCCTAACTATGAAGATGTATTTGCATTTGATAATGAAGGCAATAATGAAATGGTATGGGCATTACCAAAGGATGGTTCGACCCCTGCTACAACCTCTAATGTGAACGCTCTTACCTATCCCCCAAATTATCCAAGACCTTTTCCCAATAATGGTGTGTTTGCTGCTCGTACTTATCTGTTTGATGATTTTGTAAATTCATTCGAAGTTTCTGATACCAGGAAGAACCTAATTATCACAGAATGGGTGCCGAATGGTGGAACGGAACCGGTTTTAGGTCTGGGGAATGATCAATCATTTCCGGGCAAACATCCCTGGGATCCAAATTCGGTAGGAGCCAATGCCGGAAATGATGTCCCGGTTGTGAGATATGCCGATGTTTTATTATCAAGAGCGGAAGCTCTAAATGAATTATCAGGCCCCAGTCAAGAAGTTATTGATCTAATTAACGAAGTTCGTGACAGGGCCCAGGCTACTCCCTTCACTCTTACAGGTTTCACTCAGCAATCCTTACGTGATGCCATTTTACAAGAAAGGAGTTGGGAGTTTTATTATGAGGGGAAGAGTAGAGAGGATCAGATTAGGCAAAATGTTTTTATCTCCGGAGCTCAGGCAAGGGGTAAAAATGCACAACCTCATCATGTATTGTATCCAATTCCTGTTATAGAATTAGATGCTAATTCCATGCTTGAACAAAACGAAGGTTATTAGGAAAGCAGCGCTTTTAGTGTGTTTCAATTTGGGTTAATTGAAGGGGTTGGATGATCTCCACCCCTTTTATTCCTACGATAACGATTTGTTTGCTATAAACTTTGATAGTAGTGTAATGAAATGAGAGAGTTTGTTACTAAAGATAGATTCCTAGCTTGTTTGATTTTTTTATCAATTCAAACTATGGCCCTTGGTGCCAAAGGGTTTTCTGACCAATCTCCTAACATTCTGGTTATTTTGATCGACGATCTTGGTTATTATGATTTAGGTTGTTATGGTTCAGAGATTTATCAAACCCCAAATATTGATAATCTTCTACAAGAATCATATTCTTTTAAAAACGCTTATGCCAACTATCCAAGATGCCTGTACTCGTTGATGACTTCGACCTATCCTGTGAATGAGTTTAATATTGATCTTTCAATAACCAGTAGTGAAAACAATTTTATAAAGAGATTCGATAAGGCTGGTTATGATTCCTATTACGTGGGGAAGTGGCACTTAAGAGAGGACAAAAATCAACCTACAGGATACGGTTTTGATGATTCATATGCAGCGAATGGGGCAGGTGGTGTAGCTTCTCATTTTTATCCCTTCAACACAAGGAAATTAATTGCCCCAATTGGAGAGGTACCCCCAGTAGAAAATGTTCAGCAAGATGGCAAAGAAGGAGATTATCTGGTTGATCTACTTGCTAATGAGATGATCAGATTTATAAGTACTAAGAGAGAGAAGCCGTTCTTTGGAATGCTTTTACTTATGCTGTCCATACGCCAATTGAAGCCAAGCAAGAAGACATTACAAGAAATGCTAATCAGATTCAAAGTCATGACTATGGTGATTCTCCAGAATTTATATGTTACCAGTCAAATGATTGAAAAAATGAACAGGTGGAATACAAAGTATCTCATTAATACAAACTAACCATAAATCAATTTTAAATGAAGACCAGTATATTCAAAAATTCGGTAGTCGCATCCTTTTTGGTATGTACAACGATCAGTTCTTGTTCTGAAAGTGGTCAGGTTGAGAATGTACAATCCTCAGAAGTGGTGGTTAAACCAACAAACTTTATCATCATTTTTGCAGATGATCTGGGCTATGGCGATTTAAGTTCCTTTGGTCATCCCACCATCCGAACACCTAATCTTGATCGAATGGCTAGTGAAGGTCAGAAGTGGACTAATTTTTATGTAGGAGCCAGCGTCTGTACGCCAAGTCGCGCAGCACTTCTCACCGGAAGGTTACCCATTAGAAACGGTATGACGAGTCGGATAAACAGGGTGTTATTTCCAGACTCAAAAAACGGTCTTCCACAGACAGAAGTAACTCTCGCCGAGCAAATGAAAAAGGCAGGTTATGCAACTGCGGCAATCGGGAAGTGGCATCTGGGTCATAAAGAAGAGTATCTTCCAACCAGCCATGGCTTTGACTATTACTATGGAATCCCATATAGTAATGATATGGATAATGTTATTCCTTTTCGTTCAGCCGGAGGGTATTTCAGTTTTTGGAAATCTGAGGAGAGAAAAGATATCAAAACATTCAATGTTCCCCTCATGAGGAATACTGAAATAATAGAACGACCAGCAAATCAACATACCATTACCCGTCGCTATACTGAGGAGACAATAAGTTTTATTAAGGCAAATAAGGAGAAACCATTCTTTGTCTACCTGGCTCATAATCTGCCGCATGTTCCGCTTTTTGTGTCAGAGAAATTTGAGGGGACTAGCCCAAGAGGCATATATGGTGACGTTGTAGAGGAGATCGATTTTTACATAGGCAAGATCCTTGATGCTCTGGATGAAAATGATTTAACTAAAAACACACTGGTAGTATTTACCTCTGACAATGGACCGTGGCTTATAATGAACCAGGAAGGTGGAAGTGCAGGGCTCCTTCGTAATGGAAAAGGTTCTACTTGGGAGGGTGGTATGAGGGAACCTACAATTTTCTGGGCCCCGGGAAGTATTAAGCCAGGTATAGTAACAGATCTTGGGTCAACCATGGACCTATTCACAACATTCAGTAACCTGATTGGAGCCCCTGTTCCTGATGACAGGGAAATGGATGGTGTGGATCTTGGCCCGACATTATTTGAAGGTAAACCAAGTCCGAGAAATAATATGTTTTATTATCGTGGAGATTGGTTGTATGCTGTACGAGTTGGCAACTACAAGGCTCACTTTAGAACCCAGGAACCTTACGGTCCTGATGTTGTTGAGCATGAAACTCCGCTGCTATATGATTTGAACATCGACCCTTCAGAGCAATATGACCTTGCTCATGAACACCCTGAAATAATTGAACAAATCAGGGAGGTAGTTGAGGCTCATAATGAAAAAATGGTGAAAGGTCCGGATATGTTGAAGGACAGGGAAGGGAATTCTTCACAATAAACCTCTATTAAATTTTTACTGATTAATCTTTAAAGCTATGATGAATGTTGGCAGGACTTTGGTTTCGAATTTAATATTTACATGGATATCTCTCCTATCATTAGTAGCAATAGCACAGAAGGAGAATTTAAGGCCCAATATTATTTGGATAGTCTGTGAGGATATTGGGCCGTATTTAGGCACCTATGGATATGAAGGTGTTGAAACACCAAATATTGATCAATTGGCCACTGAAGGCGAACGATACACTAGGGCATACACCACAGCAGGTGTATGTGCACCAAGCAGGTCAGCGCTTATAACCGGGATGTATCAAACCTCCATTGGAACAATGCATATGAGGACTTTGAATGGGGATAACCTTGCTAATACACCAGTACCAAATTACTCTGTTGTTCTACCTTCCTATGTAAAGTGCTTTCCTGAATACTTACGCAAGGATGGCTACTATACGACCAACAATGAGAAACAGGATTATCAATTTGAGCCTCCGGTGACAGTCTGGGATGAAAACAGTGCCGCAGCATCATGGCGAAACAGGGCTGATGGGCAGCCATTTTTTTCAATCTTCAACCTGGCGATTTCTCATGAAATGAACCTCTTTATTAGAGAACAGGAACCTTATACGGTAGACCTGGAAAAAGTAAAGGTTCCGGCTTATTATCCTCAAACCGAAACTGCCAGAAAGGCAGTTGCCAGGCAATTGACAAATATCGAAAAGATGGATGGCCATGTGGGGGAGATCATAGCTGAATTAAAAAAGGACGGTTTGTATGATGATGCCTGGATCTTCTTCTACAGTGATCACGGCGGAGCTTTACCCTGGATGAAAAGGGAGTTGCTGGAAAGAGGTACCCATATACCACTGATAGTTAAATACCCAAAAGCTGCAAAGGCCGGGACAGTTAATCATAACCTTGTAAGTGGGGTGGATTTTGCCCCAACCGTATTGTCTATCGCTGGAGTTGCTATTCCTGATTACATGCAAGGACAAGCTTTTCTAGGTGCTCAAAAGGCAGAATTTCCAAGAAAATACATTTATGCGGCAAGGGATAGAATATCCATCCGATATGATCGTGTTCGTGCAGTTAGTGATGGACGATTTAAATATATATACAATTATAAGCCGGAGTTGCCATACTACCAGGATTTGAATTTTCGCAAAAGCATACCCCTGATGCAAGAGATACTTGCACTTAGGGAGAAAGACCAGTTGGATTCCCTGACCGCAAGGTGGTTTATGACAAAAGCGCCGGAAGAGCTTTTTGATACCCAGTCAGATCCAAATGAATTTAATAACCTGGCTGATGATCCCAACTATGCCGATAAATTAAAAGAGATGAGGGCAGCATTTCATTCATGGAGAACCATTACCGGGGACCAGTCTCAAATACCAGAGAGAGATATGCTTGCCGGTTGGTGGAATGGAGGAGATGTCCCGTTGAAAACTGCTGACCCTGTAATTATCAGGACCGCAGATGGTATTAAACTTCATTGTGATACCGAAGGAGCATCAATAGGATACCAGGTGCTAAAGCAGGGGCAGTCTATGGAAGAGAAGCTTGATCACAAGATACTGTCTTATGACTTTGGTAGTATTTTAGGAAGAGCCGGAAAGAATGGAGAGATCTTTCAGTCAGATCGTCCCTGGTTGCTCTATAGTGCGGGTCGTCCAATCTCACTTGGTAAAGGAGAGAAATTGATAGTTAAGGCTAAAAGGATTGGATATGAGGAATCTACACTTACTTACTCGGAAGGTGGTCAGTAACTAATCAGTATTATGAAGCACAAAAATTTAATTATAATTCTTCTGGTATTACTTGAAGTCAAAAGGACCTCTATAGCTGCCTCAGGATTATAAAACGTTGGAAAAATGAAAATTGGCCAACAGAAATAAAATTGGCCAACAGAAATAAAATTATTTCACAAACCAAAATTTCAAGAAGATGAATCATAGAAATATTGATCTCAAATCAATTGTATTAGCATTATTTACCATAGTCCTTCAAACCGTAGAACCTTCTTTTCTACAGGCTCAGGGTAAGGTCTTAGAAACCTTAAAGTTTAACAGCAAAATACTAGATAAAGAAATCGAGTATTCCGTGTACTTGCCAGTAGATTATGAGACCTCGGACAGAAATTACCCGGTAGTCTACCTGCTTCATGGGCAGGGTGGAGATGAAACGGTATGGGTCCAGTATGGTGAGGTAAATCGGATTGCTGATGATGCTATAGCTACCGGAAAAATTGCCCCAATGATCATTGTAATGCCGGATGGTGGAGTGAATATGTATATTAATGACTACAAGGGGAAGGTACGATATGAGGATATGTTCATCCAGGAATTTATGCCTTATATTGAAAAAACTTACAGGAGCAAACCAGAGAAACGGTTCCGTGCCATAATAGGGAACTCCATGGGAGGTTATGGGGCCATGAATTATGCCATCAAGTATCCTGATCTATTTGCAGCATGTGTTCCATTAAGTGCAGGCATTATTACCGATAATCAACTATTAAATAGTTTTATGTCCGTTCGACTGAGACCCCTTGTGCAGAATATTTTTGGTATGGATTTTAGTAGTTCAGACCCAATTAACGACCATTGGAAATCCCATCATCCTATACACATGGTCTCGAATGCAAAACCCGAAGATCTCAAAAAGGTACGTTACTTTTTTGATTGCGGGGATGACGACTTTCTCTATGAGGGCAACTCCACCATGCACATATTGTTACGCAACTTGCAAATACCCCATGAGTTTAGGATCAGGGACGGAGGGCACAGTTGGACTTATTGGCGTAGTGGGATTCTTGATGCCCTGGAATTTGTAGGAGAGAGCTTTCGAAAAGACGTCGACCCTTAATGTTCCCTCTAATTCATATAAAAAAATGGAATAATTCACAGATTGTGGATAATCTGAAGTTCTGAAAGAACTAGGAGGCCTTGAAAAAAATAACAGCCATACCATCAAATCTTATAAGTAAAAGTATTTAAATTAAGCCATTAAAATTCCCTCAAATCACCTTACCCTAAAGTGAGGAATAAGTTGAAACATATTCTTTTGATTGATGATAGTCCGGCAACAAGTTTGCTTAATAAGAAAGTAATATTGAAGAAAAGTGTGTTGAAAGAATAAACGTTTGTACCAACGGAGAGCAGGCGATTCAACTCCTTACGAGCTATAACCATGAAGGTTTTGTACAACCAGAATTGATATTTTTAGATATTAATATGTCAGGAATGAATGGGTAGGATTTCCTGAAAGAATTTGAGGAACTTCCTTTCGGGCAAAAGAAAGAAATTGTGATTTATATGTTGTCTACATCCATCAATTCTGATGATAAAACCAAGGCTGATAATGCCAGGAGTGTCTCTGGTTTTTTGAATAACCCCCTTTCTACTTAAAATCTACATAACATCCTCGAAGAATATTTTTAATGTACGCCTTAGTAATGAGTTGACGATTCATATAAGAGACGTTTCGTGCAACTAAGTGAAAAATGAAAATAAGGTAGGTAAGTTTCACTTTTTGCCCATAAAAATTAGCTTTTTACCCGATACTGATAAGGGTTTGTCCCGGGCGTACTTTTCTGTAACTTCGGTAATCGTTCAAACATTTTTGAGGCAATCATCTTTTTTTGAAACCTGCTGCGGTCTATTTTTTCTTCCAATATAGTTTGGTGTAGCTGATGTAATTCGGGCATTGTAAATTTCTCAGGTAAGAGGTTATATCCCATTGGCTCATGATGAATTTCTTCTTTTAGTCGTTTACGAGCCGTCTGCACAATAGATTTATGATCCATCCACATATCAGGTAATTTATTAAAATCGAACCATGCAAAGGCTTCATCAAAATGACCGACACTTGGATAAATCTTATCGATATTCACCAATGAATAATACGCCAAAGTCACAAAGCGATTGTTGAACCAGTAATCATCCCTCCATTCCATGTTTGCTTTTTCGAAATACTCTTTCAACAAACCTTTAAACTGACGGTCTTTATCACCAAAAACAGCTAAAAATTTTAAATTCTCCTTTTCTAGTCCTGTACGCTGTTTTAGGATGTTTTGGGCGGCTTCATCAACCGATTCATCTTTTTTGATATAACCACCCGGCAGTAACCATTTATTGGCATTTTTTAACAATAGGC
>JAJCYL010000535.1 GCA_029262955.1 Cytophagales bacterium
GTTTTTAAAGAATAAAAACAAAGATGCCGACATTCTCAAAACAGACTTATACGGATCGACGTGAACGCCTGAGGCAACAGTTGAGTGATGGTTTATTGCTCTTTTTTGGAAATGAAGAGAGTCCAATGAATTATACTGATAATTGCTACCCATTCAGGCAAGACAGCAATTTTCTGTATTTTTTTGGTATTGATAGGCCCGGACTTAGTGCAGTAATTGATCTTGACAATAACCATGAGATCATCTTCGGAGATGAGTTAACGATAACTGATATTGTATGGACTGGTCCTCAAGCCACTATTTCAGAAATGGCCTCTCAAGTTGGTATAAACGAAACGAGGGCATCCAAGCAGCTGGCTGAGTTGCTTATAAACGCAGATAAATCTGACAGAAGCATACACTACCTACCCCCTTATCGATCAAATAATCTTTTCAAAATATCCGGATGGTTTGATATTTCATCCCGTAAGGTAAATGAGTTGGCATCGAAAGAGTTCATCAAAGCAATTGTCACTTTACGGTCACATAAGTCGCCAGAGGAGATAGATGAAATGGTGAAGGCCGTTAATATTTCTCGCAAAATGCACCTGAAAGCTCAAGAAATGTGTCTTTCAGGAGTGATTGAATCACAAGTTAGCGGTGCATTGCATGAGATTGCTATTGGTGAGGGAGGGCAATTCGCCTATCCTCCAATAATTACTATTAATGGGCAGACTTTGCATAATCATCATTACGGCAATACGCTTAAAAAAGGTCAAGTATTATTGGTAGACGCTGGGGCTGAGGCACCGTCTCACTATGCGGGAGATATAACAAGAAGTTTTCCCGTTGATGGTTCCTTCACAAACCAGCAAAGGGAGGTTTATTCCACAGTCTTGACAGCAGAGAACAATGCTATTGCCAATTGTAAGCCGGGAATTACATACAAGGAGATTCATGAAAGCGCCATGCTCGATTTGGCTGAGGGCCTTAAAGATATGGGGGTCATGAAAGGAGATATGTCTGAAGCCGTAGAACAAGGAGCTCATGCGCTGTTTTGTCCGCACGGACTTGGGCACATGATAGGTTTGGATGTTCATGACATGGAAGATCTTGGAGAAGATTTGGTAGGCTATAGCAACGAGGTTAAAAGGAGTGAGCAATTTGGCAAAAAATCTCTTCGATTGGGTCGCAGTCTGGAAGAAGGTTTCGTGTTTACTGTAGAGCCAGGAATTTATTTTATTCCAGAGTTGATAGATATCTGGCAATCTGAAAACAAGTTCAAAGAATTCATAGATTATGGAGCACTGTCCAAATTTCGCGGCCTTGGAGGTATTCGCATCGAGGACAATGTTTTGATTACGGCAAATGGCAGTCAGGTCATTGGCGAGCCAATTCCAAAATCATTGAAGGTCATTGAACAATGAATCGATGACTGCTTAACCAAGTGTCACCCCTTGGCATGAGAGTATAGATACCGGGTCTGAGTGCCTCAGTATTGATGGAATTTATTTGGCCTTCCAATTCTTTGTGCATGTGCTTCCTACCAGCTAAATCGTAGATTTCAATGGTGAACTTGGTATTAACACCAGGTAATTCAATTGTCAAACGATTTCTCACAGGATTGGGATAGAGATTTGCCAATATCTCCAATTTTGGTACTGCAGTGACGGATTTGACTTCTAAAGTGCGTGTCTGTTCGAATGTGCATCCCTGCTCATTTAAGATTTTTAGACGTATTTCGTGCGTAGCAATGGAATCAAAGAATAGCGAAGGATTCTGAGCCACTTCGACTATTTGGCCATCAATAAACCATTGCCATTCAGAGGGTGCAAAGGAGAGGTCTGTGAATTGTACCACATTACTCTCACCAATAATTAGGGGGTTTGGTTCAATACTGAAATCTGCGGAGGATGGTATTACTGAAATATTAATTTCGGACGGTTCACTTTCCACCAAATTGTCAACATTGGTTATATAATAAAGTGTATTCTCACTCAGTGGTCCGGAGTCAAATTGCCCTCCTTTTTTGACCAACTCCGTTAAGTTAGCATCGCTGTAAAAATGAAAGAAAGAACCGAGTTGGGGCTCAATAACGGCATTGGAGCCACTACATATAGTCAATGTCAATGGATCGGGTTTAGGACTTGTACCAGGGCTGATTATTGTTGTTTTTGAAATGGAGCAGCCTTCGTCGTTTGATACTTGTAATTCAACACTGACCTGATTTAGCCCTGAAATGTCGATAACAAGATTGTTCGAACTGCCCATAATTTCTCCTTCAACAACCCATTGAAACGATGTTGCACCAATACTACTATTATTGAGTTGCAAAAGATTTTTATTAGACAAGTCCATAGTATCCGGATGATAAGTGAAGAGTGGTACCAAATCAGTCACTGATATTGGAACAGGCACCTTTAAGCTCTCAAACTCTTCATCAATATTAGAAATGTAAAAGATCGTATCTGCAAGAAGAGCTATCGGCTCAAAAGAGATGCCTTCTGCAATAGGTGTTACACTTTCCATACTAGAGTAAACTCGGAGCATATTCGAATCATTCGATACGATAGATAATGCCTCGTCCGGACAAATTCCATAATCGGGAAAGGTTGGCGCAGGACCTCGTTCCCGAACACTTAGCATTTTGGCGAATTGTGTAGAACAACCGAATTTATTAGTTATGTCCACTGTAATTTGATAATCGCCTACCTCTTCAAATTGGGCTATGGGATTGTCATCGGTACTACCGGTGCCATTGTTAAAATCCCATAGCCAGTTGGTTGCTTTAAATGTGTGATCCTCAAATTGAATGGTGTTGTTAGGATTGTCACCAAGGAATAATAGTTCGGTGGGAAAGGTAACATTCGGCACCACCTCAAGAGGTACAACCTTTATAGATCTAACATCAGATTTGAATACCTGGTCAGTATTTTGGACATAATAGGTGGTAACCTCGGTTAGCGGATCTGTCACCAGGCCATTGCCGGAATGAATGAGATTTTGAGTCTGAGCGTCAGCGTAAAAGTTAAAAGAAGTACCAGAGGTTAAAGTAACTGTGGCGGGTGTGTTATAACATACGGTATCAATTACAGCAACAGGTGGGTTGTCCAGAAATGTAGCATATCGGGCTTGTGCCTGGGTCACCGCAGTTTGCAATGCTGACAGAGAGTTTGAAGCACCTAATAAAAATGCTACCTTAACGCTTTCACCAATACCTAAAGCCCCGAGCTCGCCGCCTGTTAATTGGGCCACATTATTTCCACCTCCTAAGCCAGCTTGAGTTTTTGTCACTCCTGATGATATAAATAGGGACTTTTCTGCTTTACTAAAAGTACTACCCAAATCCGGAGTATTTCCATTTTCATTTCCCTGGTCAATTGCATAAAAAATAGGAGGATGTGTGGTAAGTAAAGCACTACCACCAAAAGTTTGTTGCGCAGGTTGCTCCATCGCATAACCAAGTTTACTGGTTGCATCCCATGCGAGCTCACTGCCCATTAACCAGTCTGTAAAGAGGGCGAGTTTCAAGTCTGAGATGGAGCTGGCGGATTTATTGGAAATTCTATATTCCAAAATGATATAGTCTTCATCCGGTTGACTATCCCATGACAACACTTTTTGCTCTATGGCCAGTCCGAACTCATTGGCTCCGACATTGGAA
>JAJCYL010000536.1 GCA_029262955.1 Cytophagales bacterium
TCTTTGACATCTTCCACGGGCAATTGACACGCCTTATTATAGCATATATATATTTTGGTGTTGCCCTTCTTATGGTCTCTACCTTCAAAAAGTGGTAAATCACTGCTAGTCGCAGCGCCCATTACAACCTTGTTGGGCTTATAGTGATCATTTAACTCCTTTGAGAGTTTGTCAACTTCAGCACCTACAATCACCACCTCGGCAAACGGCTTAACAAAATAGGTCATTAAAATGGCCCAATTAGAAAGGTAGTTCACGTCCTTGGCAATATGGTCGGTAACCTTACCCAGCATGGCTGAAGAAATCTCAAAATAGGCAGTGTCATCCAGCATTTTACTAAGTATAAAAAGGTTATGACCCATTATTGAATTTGAAGCCGGAATTACATTGTCAAATATCTCTTTCTTTCGAGCCACTAAAGATTCACTCTGGTTACTGGTAAAAAAGAACAATTTTTCCGTGTTGTCATAAAAATGCCCAATGGTGTAGGCGGCCAACTGATTAGCACGTGTCAACCACTTTTCATCAAAAGTCACCTCATATAAACCAATAAAAGCATTTATTAACAGGGCGTAATCTTCGAGGTAAGCGTCAATTTTAGCACTCCCCTCTTTATAGGTTCTTAGTAATTTGGTCTCATCCAAAAGCCTGGAAGTAATGAAATTCCCATTATTAATAGCCATTTTTAAGAATTTCTCCTCTCCAAATGAGCGATAAGCATCTACCAATCCCCTTATCATTATGGCATTCCATGAAGTGAGGATTTTATCATCCAAACCAGGCCTGATCCTTTCCCCTCTTTTTTGCAGCGCCGCTAGCTTGAAAGCCTGGATCTTCTCAGCTAATGCCTCGGGTGTTATGCCAAACTGCTTTGAAATCTCAATATCCGACAATTTCCTGTGAAGGATGTTCCTCCCTTCCTCCCAATTGCCAACTGAAGTTGTATTATAATAAGCACTTATCACAGGCATTTCATCCCCACATAGATCCACTAAGTCTTCCTGAGTCCAGGTGTAAAATTTACCCTCGGTACCTTCACTATCAGCATCAAGAGCTGAGTAAAATCCCCCCTCCTCGCTGGTCATTTCACGTTCCAGCCAATCAATGGTGCTGTATACAATTTCTTTATATAGTTCATTTCGAGTTAATTGGTATGCCTCACTATACAGGCTCACCAATTGCCCATTGTCATAAAGCATTTTTTCAAAATGCGGGGCAAACCACCGATCATCGACAGAATATCTTGCAAAACCTCCACCCACCTGATCATAAATTCCTCCAAATGCCATCTGGTCCAGGGTTAATTTCACTTGCTCTAAAGCGTAGTGATTATTGGTCAAATGGTGATATCTCAACAAAAAGAGCCAGTTATTAGGCATAGGAAATTTAGGTGCCTTATTTACACCACCTTTCTCCAGGTCAAATCGGGTGGCAAATTTCTGAAAGGCTTCATCCAAATGAAGCATGTCAAATTCCGCTCCTCCGGGGCTAAGATTGTATTTCAGAGTTTCTGATAAGCTTATGGACGCAACGAACTGATCGGCTGAATCTTCCACTTTCTGTCGCTCCTTCTTATAGGCGGTATTGATATTCATCAACAATTGAACCCAACCAGGTACAGGAAAATAAGTGCCTCCATAAAATGGTTTTTGTTCTGGTGTAAGAAATACATTTAATGGCCAACCTCCATTTACTCCCATCGCTTGAACGGCATCCATATATATCTGATCAACATCCGGGCGCTCTTCCCGATCAACTTTGATACACACATAGAGGTCATTCATGATCTTTGCCACTGCATCGTTTTCAAATGACTCCCGTTCCATGACGTGACACCAGTGACAAGACGAGTATCCAATACTCAAAATGATCGGTTTATCTTCCTTTTTGGCCCTGTTTAAGGCTTCCTCTCCCCAGGGATACCAATCCACTGGATTATATTGATGCTGCAATAAATATGGACTGGTTTCACCCGATAAATGGTTGGCTTTTTTAGATGTCATTAATGAGCTTTAAAAGTTTTTCTGCTTTTGTTTCTTTTTTAAATTTCTTGATTAACTCGTCATTTGAGCTGTAAACGAAAATGGTTGGTATTTGACTAAATCCAAATAATTGGTCAAATACACCATCTACGTCTATTACATAATAAGCATTTTCTGCCTGGGGAAAGTACTGAGACCGGAAATTCTCAATTTGATCGGTTGGCTCCCAGGCCACCCATAGGAGATCAACTTCATTGAATTGATCCATAATGGCCGCAACCCACTCAGCCTGTTGTTGACAGTGTGAGCATGTTGGTTCATAATAGAATAGAATAAGGCTTCGTCCATTTCTAAAATTTTCATTAGTTAGCGTTTTCCCCTCTGCGTCAGGAAAAGTAAAGGAAGGCAACTTGTCCTGGGCCAATACTGAATTGGACAAAAGAGTCAATAATAATATTTGGTAACCAATAGGTAATTTCAATCGTCTCACAATCAAAAATAAGTAGATGCAACCCCCAACAGAAAAAAAACATCTAAATATCAAAACCTTTTTATCAGCAATGAAGTATTAAGTATAATAGAAGGTACTATGTAATATAAAGTACCATGTATTTAACACCCAAGGTCAACAACTCAAACTAAAAGAACATGATTAGGAACTACATCAATGTTGCTATCCGTAATCTACTAAAGCACAAATTCTATACTGGCATTAATATACTCGGGCTTTCGGTTGGGGTCACGTGTTTCCTCATGATTTTCCTTTTTGTAAAACATGAAATCAGTTACGACGATTTCCAGGAAGACATCGACAATATTTATAGGCTTGATTTTGAAGGATCGTTAAATGGCAATGAATTCTCAGGAGCTACCTCTAGCCCGCCGGCGGCGAACGCCTTGGTCAATGATTTTCCTGAGATTCTTGATGCCATGCGTTTCAGGGATCGGGGAAGCTTTTTAGTAACACAAAAAGGTCAATTAGAAACCATCAAAGAGGAAGATGCCATTTATGTCGATGGTAATTTCTTCGATTTCTTTTCTTTCAATTTAATTCAAGGAGATCCTAGTACCTGCCTGGCAGCTCCCAATTTAATGGTCTTGAGTGAATCGGCTGCCGAAAAATACTTTGGTAAAAGAGATCCGGTTGGACAAGTGTTAGTTTTCGATAATGACAGTGACTTTGAAGTCACGGGGGTGTACAAAGATTTTCCAGATAATTCACATTTTGACTTTGACGTTCTTCTATCAATGGAAACCCTTGACGAAGCAAGGCAGGGCTTCTGGCTCGGTTTCAACTTTAACACCTATTTCAAAGTACAACCTGGAACGGATCCAACTTCGATTGAAGCGAAATTCCCATCCATCATTGAGAAATATATTGGTCCCGAGGTTGAACGCTTTCTCGGAGCCTCTATGGATCAATTCGAAGAAGCAGGTAATAAAATAGGGTTTTTCTTATTTCCGATGAAGGATATCCATCTCAATTCTGCCAAGGATGGTGAACTGGGTGTAAATGGAGACATCAAGTACATCTATATATTTTCTGCAATTGCATTCTTTATCTTATTAATAGCCTGTATCAATTTTATGAATCTTGCTACAGCCAGGTCTTCCAATAGGGCAAAAGAGGTGGGTATTAGAAAAGTAATGGGAGCTTATAGGCCTCAGCTTATTAAACAGTTTCTGGCTGAAGCTATCGTTTTAAGCCTTATTTCATTCTTATTGGCATTTGGGCTTGCAGCAGCTCTATTGAATAGTTTTAATTCATTGGCTGGCAAGAGTTTGCTCTATACAGACTTATTTGAACCAGGCTTTATGCTATTGATGCTTCTGATCATGATAGTAGTCGGCTTACTGGCAGGTAGTTACCCGGCTTTCTACCTGTCCAACTTCAGACCAGTAGAAGTCTTAAAGGGCAAATTGAATTTGGGAATAAAGGGTGGCGGGCTTAGAAGTGTCCTGGTGGTCTTCCAATTCACTTTGTCGATAATTATGATAGTTGGTACTGCAATTGTTTTTGACCAGTTGGATTACATCCAAAACAAAAAACTTGGCTTCGACAAAGATCATGTATTAATGATCCAGGACCCATGGGTAATGAAAGATGGACTAGAAACTTTCAAGAATGAGGTTTTAAGAAATCCCAAAATCAAGAATGGTACAATCACCAGCTTTATACCCGCCAGCGACAGAGATAACAGTACTGTTTACTTTCCTGGCAGTAGCCCTGACGAGAATAATACCTATGTAATGAGCAATTGGAGAGTGGACCATGATTATATAGAAACATTGGGCATGAAAATAACTGCAGGCCGCAATTTTTCTAAAGATTTTCTTACGGACTCGCTGGGGGTCATAATTAATGAAACAGCGGCCAGGCAGTTTGGTTTTACTGAAGCGGTTGGAGAAACAATTTCAACCTACGATGGTAATTCTCAGGAAGACGTATGGGTGCAACCACTTAAAGTTATTGGTGTGGTTGAAGATTTCCATTATGCTTCAATGAGAGATGTAATTCAACCTCTGGTCTTATATCTTGGAGAGAGTCAAGGTTATATCTCATTCAAAATTCAGGGTGAAGACATCGCTGAAACAGTATCGGTCATCCGAAACAAGTGGGATGAATTTGCACCCGGTCAACCATTCTCATATTCATTTCTGGACCAGAAGTTTGATGCTTTATATGCCAGTGAACAGCAAATCGGAAATATATTTGGCGTATTTGCTTTTCTGGCCATTTCCATAGCTTGCCTTGGTCTATTCGGACTGGCTGCTTTTACGGCCGAGCAAAGAAAAAAGGAAATAGGAGTACGTAAAGTTATGGGCGCATCAATCGTGGGCATTATGGGTCTTTTGTCTAAAGAATCAATGAAATTAATGATTGTGGCATTCGTGATAGCCAGCCCGCTCTCATACTGGGTGATGGACGGCTGGTTACAAGACTTTGCCTTCAGAACAGATATTAACTTCATGACTTTCATAACAGCAGGTGCACTTTCATTTATCGTAGCCTGGTTAACCATGAGCTACAATACAATTAAAGCAGCGAGGTCAAACCCTGTTAATGCACTAAGAGACGAATAATTTTTATATCAGTTCATAGAAAGGGCTCCGCGTTTGCGGAGTTCTTTTTTGAATATCCTTTTTGTGCAGTTTTAAGTGATGCCATGACTCTGAGTCATGGCATCACTTACAAATTGTCCAATTCTTGACGTTTGACAACAAAGACTATGAAGTAATAGGGGTTTGAACGATTCACCTCCTTTTTTAGAAAACAATATCCTCATAAACACCATCCTTACAACTTCGGCATTTCATCGCTTCACGAAGTACGCTCGGTTTAAGCATTGACTTATTTAAGAGCATCCGAACGCACTCTTGAATTCCTTCGATGATAGAAGGGTGTGGATGAATTAACTCTGCCAATTCTTCAATTCCCTGGCCCATTGAAATGAGCAGCGCTACAGCCTGAATCGCACTTGAAGCGTGCTCACCAACTACTCTCATCCCAAGGATTTTCATTTCCTCATCATTGGTCACCAAAATTTTAATGAATCCCTGGGTATTGCGCATGGCAATCGCTCTTGAAATACAGCTATAATCAAGACTCACCACTTTATAGTGTATACCTTGCTCGTTGGCTTTAATTTCATTCAGCCCTACCCCTGCTACTTCTGGTGAGAGGAACATAATGGCAGAGATGTTTTCATAGATCAAAGGTTTCTTTGGTTTGCCAAATACACTTTCAATAGCATACCGCCCTTCCAGCTCTCCCACATTAACCAGCGCAATGTCAGCAGTGATATCTCCAACTGCATAAATGTTAGGAACGCTGGTTTGTGTTAGGTCATCAATGATGCCTCTTTCATCGACATTTATCCCCAGTGATTCGTCAAATATGTTCTCATAATTAGGAACTCGTCCTACAGACACGAGAGCTTTCTCTACTCTAAAAATTTCCTTAGAACCATCAGTATATTCCAATGTATAAACCACCATGCCTTCTTCTACTTTCATTTCAATCAAACGTGAGTTGCGGTGAATTAAGACCCCTTGAGCCTCAAGATTACTTTCAATCACATTCACAACATCTTCGTCTTCAAATGGCAATATGCGATCTCCCTTGTCAATTAGATTAACTTTCGTTTGTCCAAAATGGGAGAAAATTGTGGCGAATTCACAACCAATTACACCAGCACCAAGGATGACCATACTTCGAGGGAAATCATCCATTTTGTCTATGCCATCACTGGTCATGACAATTTTTTCATCAATCGGTATATGTGGCAAATACCTGGGTCTGCTACCGGTGGCTAACATGATATAGTCCGCCTCTATCTCCAACTTCCCATCGGTCTTGGTAATTTCAACAGTATTCTTGTCGAGCAATCGAGCATTACCATGCATGAAAGTAAAAAGGTCAGCCCCATTCGAAACATTCAAATTGCGCATGTGATGCTCCAAAAGGTCCATTCTTTCTCTACCTGCTGCCAATACCTCAGATTTAACTTTGGCAAAATTGATCTTTGGTTCATCAAAATTATAAACCCGGCTTTGCATTCTAATGTGGAAAAATTCCCTCGATAGTTCCCACCATGTCTTACTCGATAATGCACCATGATGAATGCCAGCTCCACCCAATTGCTTTTTTTCAACAAGCAAAACCTTCTTCTTATAATCTATAGCTCGCATTGCGGCTGCATAACCCGCAGGTCCTGCGCCAATTACACAAACATCATATTTATCCATTAGGCTATTGCTTTGATTGTCTCAAATTACTGATAAAGACTGAATTGTCACAATTGGGATATATGTCTCTTTAATAAGATCAAATTTACAGGGAG
>JAJCYL010000537.1 GCA_029262955.1 Cytophagales bacterium
GCTGATCAGTAATAATGCCATCAATGACTAGAAAGCCATCGACACTATCCGGAATCTCAGGATCAAATGGTTCCAGACATCCAAATAGCACCGTAGTCAATATAATTATGCACCTTCTCATTTACTTCAAATTGCGCTGGAAATGATAAGTTAGGGTAGGAATCGCATCTTTAAAAATGGAGAGTTTGTAGCCTTTAATTTCTCCATTTTCACTTCGGAAAAATACAGAATACGCATTCGACCGACTAGTCAGATTATAAATTGAGAAGGACCATGAGCCATGAATTTTTTTATGAATTCGATGGTTCCCTTCGAAATTGAATGCCACGTCTGTCCTAAAATAATAGGGAATCCTAAATTTATTACGATCTGTATATAGGAGTAAGGGTTGTCCCTTAAGTGTGTATTTAGAAATGGGGAAAGTTGTAGGCCTTCCGGAGCTGTAATTCACATTTAGAGATATATTGACCCTTCGATTAACTTTAAAATTAGACACCAAAACAGCAGTATGGGGTTTATCAAAGTTAGAGGAGTAATATTCACCAGAATTAATCTGATCTTCCGGAAAAGGGCTGTTTGTCCTAAGTAGAGCTCTGGCATAAGTATAACTTATCCAGCCGGTAAATTTACCTGACTGCTTTTTAATCAAAAACTCCAAACCATATGACTTTCCTTGTGCTCCAATTACATCAGCCTCAATTACTTCATTAAGTAAGAGTTCCGACCCGTCTTTATATTCAAGAACATTATCTACTCTTTTATAATAACCCTCTAAGGACATTTCCAAACTGGTACCATAGAATGTCTTGTAAAGACCGGCTGAATACTGATTGCCAATTTGTGGTTTGATGGCTTTTCCACTTAATCTCCAGGCATCAATTGGAGAAATAGAAATAGTATTAGACAAGACGTGGATGTATTGATTCAATCTGTCATAGGATACTTTAATTGACAGGTCATCTTTCAGCTTATACCTGGCAGAGGCTCTCAACTCTGGTCTCACAAAAGTCTTTATCAATTCATTTCTGGAATGTTGAATAGTGTCTATAATAGATGAACTCTCGATTGGTGAATCTGATTGGAAATTAAAGGACTGCCCCGGACCAAGGCTGTTGAAACTAGATAGTCTTATCCCTCCGTAAAAGCTTATCCGGTCATTGAAATCATACTCATACCCACCGTAAAGAGCACTCTCTACCCCTTTCTCATTAAACAGAATTATAGGATCCACCAGTGAAGAACTCCCCAAGGGAAGCTTTTTGCCCGGCTGTAGTTTGTAAATTGTTGACGACAGCCCAAACTTGAAATTCATCTTTTCACTCGGAAAATAGTTAAACTCTGATTTAACCGCATAATGATTGATGTTGTAATTCAGTTTGAAGGCATTAACAGGATTAGTGTCATCTGACAAGGAATAGTTAAAATTGGCGTATGACACGGAGGAAACGGCATGGAGTTGATTTGAGAAGGTATGTCTCCATTGTAAAGATGCATTGCTATTGAAATATCGATACAGCGAATCAGAATTCAATTTGAACCTGTCCCTACTGAAGTATCCGGAAGCTATCAGCCTATTTTTACTGTTAATGTTATGGCTTACTTTGCCTACAATGTCTGAAAAAGAAGCTGTACTATTTCTTAACTCCGGATCGTTAAGGAGAGAAAGCATCCAATCCGAGTAAGTGCTTCGAATCCCTAAGATGTAGCTGCTGGTATCCTTCTTTATTGGCCCTTCTACAGTCACCTTTGCTGTGATAGGGCTAATCCCACCCTTGTAGCTGGTTTCCTTTTTATTACCGTCTCTGAGAGACACGTCAAACACTGAGGAAATTCGTCCGCCGTAGTGAGCCCCTATTCCACTCTTATACAAATTTGCGCTGGCAATTACATCTGGGTTGAATACCGAGAAAAATCCGAATAAGTGGTTTGTATTATAAACTGGCACATCATTTAAAAGCACCAGGTTTTGATCTGCACTGCCTCCTCTTACGTTAAACCCTGCCGCACGCTCACCAACAGTTTGCACACCCGGAAGTGTTAAGGCAATTTTCATTATGTCTGCCTCTCCTAAAATGGAAGGAATCTGCTTGATGTTTTTGATGTTTAGATTGGCAAATCCCGTTTGAAGGTTGTCTACAACATTTTTTTCGCCAGTTACTACAATTTCCTTTAGGGATATAATATCATCTTCAAGATCAATACTCAATTCTCCGTCACTATAAAGAGCAATTTGTCTCTTAGTAGCCCTCATGCCCGTGGATGTAAAAAATATCTCATGTCTACCTTTAGGTAGTGTCAAAGAAAAATAACCATACTGATCTGTGACAACCCCCACTAAAGGATCTTTTCTGTACACAGAAGCTCCTACAATCGGTTCTCCATTACTAGCCTCCCTTATGTAACCGGCGATTGCGGCAGTACTTCCGTTAAATTGATTAGCAGGCTCCCCGATTTCCATTAATTGATTTTCAATTCGGCTCTGCTTATCCAATTCAACAATTTCTGGTATTTCTTCCAGGATATATCTTTGTTCGCCTACAAAATGAGGTGTTCCCTCTTCATTTTTTAAATCAAATAGCACTGGGTTCAAGCTAGTTTTCACCACATACTGACCGGTGGCTATGATGGTTCTATCGCCTTTTAAAAGAAAATTAATTCCAGAATATTTGGTAAGCTGCTTTAGTCCCTCTTGAAGAGAAATGTCTTCAAATTCCAGAGTTATCTTAATACTATCCAGGTCAGAGTCAAAATAGAACTGCAAACCATATCGTTTTTCCAGGTCATTTATTATGTCTATCAGGTATGACTCTTCGTAGAATCCCTGTAATGTCAAATCGCTCTGACATTTTGAATCCAAAGAAACGAATAGTAACAATCCAATTGTGAACAGCGTTATTTTCATGAGGTTTAATCGACTGCTACTTTCGGGTCCAGTAATGATAAAACAGTGATTAAACCGTTTTCAATTTGACTCTTTGAAAATCTGATTCTTTTCTTTTTCAGAATAGAAATAAGTTCTGAAGAGCTGTTATAAGCTTTCAACAACTTCTTTTTACTATTAACATGAAAGGAGCCAAATTGATTCTTTATGTAATATTCATTTTTAGGAGTAAACTTCACTTTGATTTCTTGAGTATTCGTTTCCTCTTTTCTATCCATTGTTCTTTTTATTAAAAGACTTGAGAGAGCTCCCTTATAGGCCAGCTGATAGAAACCACCATCCATTACGCTGTCTGTCCTAATATTTTTAAACTCATAGTTTTTAATTGAAAAATCAGAAAGCTTTTCACTATCTACAATTATGAGTTGTGTGTCGTTTTTGGATTCAAGTTGCACAACTATCTGCTGAGTATAAAGGTCATATTGAATTTCAATGTTCCTAATTATAACCCCAGCATAACTCAGAATTCCAAATTCTAAATCATCACTTTGAAAGTATGGGTGATTTTCTGCTCCTCTATAATCCGAGTAGTATCCTTTCCCCGTCAAAATAGAAGCGACGTATAAATTTTCATAGTGCTCATACACACCATTACTGCGAGTGTCAAGAACTTTCAAATGACTATCTGACTGGCCAAATGAAATAAACCATCCGAATACTGCTATGATAAATAAGCTTTCCCCCTTCACTTAACTCGTTTTACCTACCCTTTAATGTCATTACCAAAAGGAATCAAGCCAAGGTAGGCTAATTTCATATGTTGTCTGGCAAAAGGAATACCGATAATTGTTACGGCAAACAGCAATGCCATTATTAGATGGATGACCGCAATTTCCACACCGGCAAAAACTATCCAAATAATATTCATTATAACATAAAGACATCCTCCTGCCCTATGTCCGGGGATAACCTCTTTTCCAAAGGGAAGCAGAGCCAGGAAGGCCATTTTGAAAGTTTGTAGGGCAAATGGTATACCCACAATAGTGATCATCAAAATGAAGCTTCCGAATAAATAAAACAGGAAAACGAAAAATCCTCCAAATACAATCCAGACAATATTACCAAGGAAATTCATACAACAATATAACCATTACTTTTTGCTATCACCTGAAGCTGACTTTACCTCAAGATCTATTTTTGGCGCCTCCCAAAAGTCTTTAGAAGGTAATTGCCCTGCTGAGAGTTGACCTCCATATAAAAGCGCATTAAACAATATTTTATAGGTGCCCATCGGTTGACCTCTCCACTGCGGACGAAAGCCCAATAGAATAACATGCCCTTTGTCACGTTGTACATCCAGAGAAGCAGCGTATCCATTTAAATATTTGCTACCCAATAGATAACCAGACCGCAGTGGAGAACCACCAGATTGATATTTGGCCAACGCCTCTCCCTCAAATCCATCTAGGGTTGTAAAAACCGGACTTCTCGACACAAAGACATCCGCATTTTTGGTCATGCCTGCCATCACAGGGTGCGATGGACTGGTCTCAACAGACATGATAGATCCACCGGTAAAGAAGTCCTTTCTATTTACTTCTTTCACAGCATTCTTCACCGGAAGGTCGAGAGCCTCAATAGCGAAATCACTACTCTGATTCATACATACCAGTGTTCCTCCAGCACTAACAAACTGGTTCAAATTCCGTATGCCTTGTTCGCCTAAACCTCCTTCAAATCTTGGTGGAACCTCCCCCTTTTTCCGACCATTTTCAATTATACCAGGTCTTTCTGAGGCCATCAGAATAACATCAAAACGGTCATTAAGGTTACCGGCCGCAAAATCCGAATTCCTAAGAATGCTATAAGGAAGGCCAAAATTATCCAACAACCAGCGAGTCCATCCCATATCCATGCTTGGCGCCCAGGGCTCATAGATTCCAATACGCGGAAGAATATTTACTCCTGTAATTCTATCAATCATTGTAACATTAATGGCATAATCATTAACCCATCGCTGTGCTTGATCTCGAGTAACTCCTTTTATTACATACTTCCTATTTGTTTTTGAATATTCAACTCGAAATCCTTCGCTCCATGCCTCTGCCAATACTCGGTAAACATTGTTTTCTTTAGGATCTAACTGCAGCACCGAACCATTCCCTCTTATAGTTCCAGGCAAAGGTTTGATTCCGGCAGCAATTGGGTTGGAATCGAAGCCGATTCCCGGAGCAAAATCCACTTTGCTTAAATCCTTATCGCCCGGCTGTTTCCAGTCCAGTGCTTCCCCCCTTACCTCTTGAAGTGATGTCCGTACTTCTTCTGTCAATGGGCTTGCTGCCGCAACAATGTTCAATTCGAATTGAAATGGCAAGGTCCATCCCGCAGCATCATAAGGCTGTTCTGGTGGACCTTCAGGGAACTCTCTCAGGTCCGGATAAGCTTGTACATCCATCAACTGTCTGGCCAATTCTGCAAATTCCTGGTCCATTGGAATCACCCACGTTCCTTTTGGGTAATTAATACCCTCAAAAGTTAGGCTTTTGTCCAACTGGGAGATTCGAATGCCATTAAAAGCTAATCTTTTTAACAGTTCTACAGGTCTTGCCGGATCTCTTTGTTTCTGTGGAATGAAATAGGCATAAGGCGGCTCATTTTTATACTTCTCGATAGCATTTGTCGCAGATTGGTACTTATTGAACAGTAAAACCTCTCCATATTTTGCTGCATAATCCAGCACTG
>JAJCYL010000538.1 GCA_029262955.1 Cytophagales bacterium
GGCAGGTGAGCCAGACTGCAGTGTCTGTACTGACCCCCAATCAAGTTGAGGGCAGGCTGAACAGAAACTACATACAGAGGCTATTAGGTCGGAAGAGGTGCACATGATGCCGAAGTCCAACATCCCGACAAGTAATTGTCAGGAACTGTACCTAAATAGTAGATGTAGCCGGCATAGACACAAGGATATTCATCTTACCGAGAGGGTAGAGCGTGAAGAAAATGTCCAGTGAACATTTTTAGCGATGAGCCAGCTTGTAGGGTTGGGGTCTGCAACCACGAGATGGTTAAGTAGAGAAGTCAGGCTCCTACGCTAAAGCCTGGGCGACAGAGTACAGAGGTCATAGTAGTCAACGGGATTTGAGTCGACACCGGAAGGATAAGGTCGGAATGCCCACGGGGTTGATGAAGGACTGAACAGCCTGCCCCGCACTTGATGCGGGGTTAAGTCATCCGAAATTCGATAGGGAGGTGCCAAAGTGAGAGCTTTGGGCTAGCCCTATCTTAAATTACGGTGAAGCTATAACTGGTGTAAAGAGCGGTTATGGTATGCTTAACGAACCGCCGTATACGCGAACCACACCCCGAAAGCTTTCGGGGTGTGGTGTGAGAGCCTCAACGTGGTGAGTTTTACTCATCACGTCGGGCTACTCGATTGTAGCGCTGTTCATTTTTCTCTGAGTTAAGCAGAGCGTTTGAAGGGGAGCGGCCTTTGGTAAGATTTGAATTTATATCAGTCCAGCAGTGAGAGGGGTTCCGGTTATTTGATGTCCTCAATTAATGAGCCGCTAGGAGGTGAGCTTTTTACTACTGTCATTATATGCGGTAATCAATTATTGCCCTCAATTTGATAGAAATGGCAATCAAGGAAATTTCTTGTGCCAATTATGTAATGATCATGTAATGTGCAGGGCAAAGAGAGCCCGTCACGTCGGGCTACTCGATTGGCTTCGTTTTTCAATTACTGCTCAAATAACCAAGTTGCTCACCCATCAAAAGATGTTTGTAGTACTCAGTTCCATCTTGTTTTGGTACATCTAAAGTAAACTTGACTTGTTCGTTAAAGATCATGATGAAATCAGAGCCACCGAAGAGAAAGTACCCTAACATATCTCCTTTATTTACTTGAGCTCCTACTTTAATGTTCTCTTCAAAATTAACTGAACCAACGGTTGCCATTCCTATTGGCAGCAAAGCAACTAAACCATACTCTTCAGTCTCTAAAATTACGCATCCACGGGTTTCAACCATTTGCCATCCGACCAACGAAGGGTCAAAAGCATATCTATTGTTTTCAACATCCCAGGAAATTGAAGCCCCAACCGGATTTATACCCGGAATAACCCGAACTTCTTTAATAGTTCCACCAAGCGGAAAATGGTAGCGATGATAATCATTTACATTTAAAAAGGAATGTGTAAACGTCCCGCTAGCAAATGCATTTTCATATTCACTATCCTCCCCAATGAGTTGTACAATAGATTTTACTGTAGTAGACTTAATGGCTACACCCTCTTTTTGCACGATATTAGAGTTGCTGTCAATTGCCCAAACGCCTTGTGGCTCAGAATCAGCGAATGAAACTACGATAGAATTGTCCTCAGGAGCTGCAATAGGTCGCATACTCGGAGAGCTTAAATACCTTACGAAAAATTGATTGAAAGTCTTCCAATTAGAAGGGTCTTCGTACCATCCATTTTTAAGTCCAAATTTCTCGTCATTTACTGCTGTCTGGTAATATTCTTCATTCCATGAGGCCTCGGTGTCCAAATAGTTGCCCCAGGATTTATTGAAGCTGGTTAACCAGAAAGCAAAAGGTTCAGCATACTGTAATGAGTTGTTGAAATATCCCTTCCCCTCCAATTCGGAGAGAGGCTGATCAACTAAGAAGTAGAAATAATTAAGACTTTGAATAATGTTATCGTAGATTTCAGGGTACCCAGGCTTGTTAAGCAGTGCCCATGGCATGGCTTTTTCACAGTAAGAAATGAAATCATAATACTCATCCAGATTTTGAACCGGATTCGTACTCCTGTTAGGATTTATCTGACGGGCTTTCTCTATTGAAACAATAAGCATTGATTTAACCTCAGAATTGTCCTCGACTAGAGTGATTAATTCCTTTGTAGCTTGTCCATATTCGCTTTTTTTCTCGGAGTTATTACAAGAGGCGAGAAGGATTATGATTGGAACAAAAGACAGATAGTGAAAATGGCTTCTAAGTTTTTTCATTTTGATTGGTCTTATCAGTATTTATTGTTTTCGCATTTCACAATGAATTCCAACGGTCTCGTATATGAGCCGTTTCAATGGCTTATATACACTGTGTGTGACTGACATGGCACGGTTACTAAGGTAGCCATATTGTCCAACGGATGAAAGTTCCGTTCGGTGAAGTTGACATCAACCGATAGTAATCTGCAAGGGTGGTGAGGGTGACCTCACATCTGAAACCTGCCTGCCGCAGGCAGGGAAGCAGGTTTATGAAAACTAGCTCTGACGAACAGAAATTGCATAAGAGGCCTGTCTAAGTGGGTAAGTAAGCACATCATTGCAAAGCCCGTGGTCAACAAACTTAGGAAGGTAGATGTAGCAGATGTCAGTAGAAGGACAAGTGCCTTACTCAGGGAGGTCTCGGAATAGATTAGTTTTCTATGAGCCGAGAAGTCAGGCTCCCGCTAAAGCTTCGGCGACAGAGTACAGAGGTTATAGTAGTCAATTGTAACGAGCCCCGAAAGAGATCGGGGAGGCTCACGAGTTGATGAAGGACCGACAGCCTCACCCGCACTTGATGCGGGGTTAGGTAGTTCGAAATTTGGCAGGGAGCGTTCTATTCACTACAATTAAGTGAGGTGGGAGTAGCCCTACCAAAGATTACGACAAAGCTATGGTTGGTCCAAAGAGTGACTGTAGTATGCTTAACGAACCACCAAGTACGCGAACCGTACCCCGAAAGCTTTCGGGGGTGGTGGCACCTATGCTGAAGCTTCAGCGCAAGCATGTGAGGGGTGCACCCCGGCTATCTTAGCCGGGGCCGTCTCGATTAGCCATTGACTTTCCCGCTTTTAGATGTCAAATACTCTTCAGCTGTCATTACTGGCAATTTTGAATTTTTGAAATCTCGTTGGTTTCGAGTTATTATGATCTCCTGATTGTTCTCAAGAGCAGAATAATACTGTAAGCCATCTTCAAAGTCCTTGAAACCATCATCGTTAAGAGCTAATTCTATTATCTTATCTGTCAGAGATAGGACCTTCACTAACACTTTAAATTTTCTCAAAATCTCACGGGCATCCTTGGCCGACTTGAGGCCTGATAATACGTAATTCGTATTGGCAAAGGTCAATGAAGATATTGTTAATCTTAACTTATGCTTATCAGCTAGGGAAAATAATTTGGCCGCACTGTCGTAAAATGGTTCTCGCTTTGCTAACAAATCGATCACGATATTAGTATCAACTAAAAGTTTACTCATTTGTATTTTCTGCCTAGAAAGTCTGAATAATCTTTTTTGTAATCAAAGTTTTCCTTTATCTCAATTACTCCACTCAAACTTTCAACAAGTGGAGTTATTTCTATATCATTTGATTTTCTATCAATCAAAGATGACAGATAAGATTCGATTAGTCTTGACAGACTTACCTTTTGAGATTTCGCATACTCTTTAGCCTTTTCAATGACAGCTTTATCAACGTTTAATGTTAGCTTAGTGTCCATATTAGTAAGTTTTATACGTGTAAATATAAAAAATATATACGTAATAGTAAATAAATTATTGATAGAAAAGCTGAATTTATGAGGGATTGTGGCTAATGCCCTGTGTTGGCATCAATTGACTTCAGAGTGGAAAATGGCTAAATTTGACGTATGACAATTGAACAAAAGAAAATCTCACTTATTAACTGGATAGCCAACCTTGAAGACGAAGTAACTTTAGATCAAATCGCTGGATTTCAGAAATCGTCCTTAGATAAACACTCCGATGCTATTGTAGAATTGTTAAGAATCGCAGATACTGAACCTGAGGAAAATCTCACAAGACATACAAACGTTGGAGATATTCTAAAAATGAAATGAAAGAAGTTCAATGGACGAAAACAGCTAAGAGAAACACTTCAAGAAACCTCTGACTTTGTTTTGGAGATTTGGAATCTAGGATTTCATTGACCAACTTGAATATCACATAACCCAACTTCAGCACAATCCTGAATTAGCCCCGGCTTTTGAAATTCCAACTACAGAAAATTGATAATTCATAAAACTGTATCATTGTTTTATGTAAACAATCCAAATTACATTAAACTCCTTGTTATTTGGGACAACAGAAAAGATCCAGTTGAACTGCTTAAGAAATTGACTGATGCCAACACTAGCTGAAAACACAGTGGCTACAGAGATGGCCGAAATGATCTGCTAGCGACTCCACTGTGTTTGTCACCTAATTGTTAGCTTGAGTGTTTTTGAAGCCAATCCTTTATCTGTTCGAAATCCATCTTGCCTTCTGCTATTTGAATTACCAATTGATATTTCTGGTCTTGATCAGCGATTATATCTTTTTCTTCAGCCATCAGCAGTAAGCGAGAGAGAACATATCCAGCTCTTTTATTACCATCAATAAACGGGTGGTTTTTGACAATGCTTTCTAAGATTGCTGCTGCTTTATCAATTTCATTGGGATACAGTTCTTTTCCGTCAAATGTTTGATAAGGCCGTTCTAAAGCCGATTCTAAAAGGCCTTGATCTCTAACTCCAGTTTTACCGCCAAATCGCTCAATTAATATCGCATGGATTTCAAGTGCCAGCTTAATCGATATCATTTAGCAAGTCGTTCGAGTAGCTCTTTGTCCTCGATTAGAATTGTTTTGAGATTTTTGGAGAGTGATATGGAGTCATTAGACTTTCCTTCAACTGATTTAAGGTATTCTAGCACTTCTTCCAATACATTCTCAGGAGTATTGTCCAAAAGCTCGTTTATGGCGGTCTTTACTTCCTCTCTACTCATATGGTAAAGTTACTGAATAACTGGAAAAGTTGGTAGAAACGGATTCAAGCTAACGACCTGTGTAAAAGGCGTGTGCTCGTTGTTGCTTAGTACATCTAACTTAGTGAGGTCGCCTCATATATGCAACGGTTCAGGTGAGAGCTACGGATCACAAGTCTAATTTTAGTGGGCAGAGAAGTTGGAGTGAGTAAGGAAGTTTCTGGGGAGGCAGGCGAACGGGAGGTCATGAGTTGTTGTCAGAGTAAGAGAGTAAGAACATGCACTTCTTACATCTTGTAGATTTCGTTTTTAGATTCCACTACTATTTGGGTGTTGCCGTGTGTCCCAGATTCTAAGTAATTGAATTTCATCAGACCCCACTCGGTAGAAAATTTTGTAATCTCTAACGACTTTGGCGAATACGTTCCGATAATTTGTTGGTTTTCCAATTCTGGGGAATTTTGCGATTATTTGAGCTGACTTCTCAAAAAGCTCCTCTAACTTCTCGGGGTAAGAACTTGACTTGTTGCGTTCAAGCCAGTATTTGTAAATATTAGTTCGGTCGAATATGGCTCGATTCGTCCACTTTACTTCTTTAGCCATTTTTGAACTAGTTCAGATGCTTCAGAATTCGAATGAACTTTTCCCGATTCAGCATCTGAAATTCCCTCATCGATTGCAGTTTTCTCTTCTTTTGTTAGTTCATATGAATTTTCAATTTCAGATTCCAGTTCAACCGCGTGTAGTAGTTCCTCTAGGAGTTGTGGATCTTGAATATCATTAACCTTTCGGATAATTCTTTCTTTGACGTTAATCATATCATAAAGTTAATTATTCTAATAATAGGAACGGGATAGTGGCGGAATGAAATCTAACGGTCAGCTATCGGGCGTATGTCCGCAGATAGTGAATGGTACTAAAGTAGTGAAATCTGCCGAAGCTCACAACGGTTCCAAGTGGCACTGCGATCTGAAAATCGAAATCCCCTGCAAGCAAAAGAGGATAGAAAGCACCGCACTTCCCTCAGCGGCAGATTCACGGTCGAGTCGCACTGAAATCAGCCAGAAAGCACATAGACATATGCCCGATCAGCGTCTGTTAGCATCTGTTAATTCTTGGTATAGTTTTGCAGGGTCTTGTCTGTTGTCCCAAACTAGTAGAAGCCTCAGGTGTTCAGGTAAATTTAGGTAGTAGAGGGAAACTGATTTATGTATTACCAGTTTCCTGACTTCACTATCCTCGAAAGTAGGAGCAAGTTCAGGGTTCTTTCTTATCTGATCAACCCGAAAGTTCAAATGGTTCAGAAATTCCGTTTTTACCTGTTCATTCCAGAGTTCGTATATGAAAGCTGATGTTCTTCTGAGCGATTTTCTGGCAGTTGGAGACCAGATTACCTTCTTCATTACTCCTCCATATTTAAGATGTCCTGAGCCGAAGTATGCTCGACGCAATCTTCAATGGATTCTGATGCAGAAATATTAAGGAGTTCAATGATCTCTTTTGGTAAAGAGTTGATGGAAGTTTTTCTGTAGCCCTCAATCTGATTGATCACAGTTTCGTCATCAATGTTGGTAATCCAGTTGATCAAAGATATTTTTCGTTGTTCGATCGTCATAACTTAAAGTTAATCATTTTCACTCTGAAGGCCATAGATGCTAACGCTCAACTATCGGTTTGTGTGCCCACAGTTGGCAGAAAGCACTAATATAGCGCAGCTGCCCAACACCTACAACGGCTTCTATGAAATGCTGCGATTAGAAAGTAAAAATCCAGAACCGCCACAGATGCTAGAAGAGATGCAATTTCAGAATGGGTAGCGAAGCGGTGAAGATCAGATGAAACAGGTAGAAAGCACTCTGGCGCATTCGTGCTAGCAACTGTTAGTAGCCTGTCATATACCTTCTATATCGAAAAAGGATGTTGCCTAAGTAATAGTCAACCATAAACAAGATCTGAACATTCCATGTCTCAAGTTCATCATTTGATAGTTCAGTCAAAGCTTCAGTTATAGCTGGAAACAACTCGATTCTTATAAGACAATATGTATAAAATGAAGTGTCAGTTTTTAGTAAGGCATAGTGATACAAACTTTTTGGATTGGTAGTAGAAGCCCACTTTCTCCCCTCATTTCGTCTGGCCTCCATTTCTTCTTCTTTCTTCCGTTGTTCTGGTGGTAGACTCTCAAGATGTTTTTGAAAAAATACTTTCCATTTTAGAGAGTCCGGAACATCGATTTCTCGATTATTCAAAGCAATAATCTCATCGATTTCATCTGCTTGTTCTGCAGTTAAAAATTGTCGAAGGTTGTACGCCGAGTCATAACTCTCATCAGCATACAAATAAATCTCTTTTCGCAATCCTGACTTTTCAAGAGAAGTTATCAGATTAATTGCTTCAAGGCTGTCATAGTTAAGGGGTTCATCGTTAACCATGTTCATCATGAACTTCCGAGTTTGTTCACCCAAGCTTGAAGCGTTGGGAAAATTTGTGTTAAGAAAGTTCTGGTAAGAGGCCATAAGTTCACGAAAACTTTCTGCTTTCTCAGTTCCCAGTTCGTCCAGGAACTCTTGTTGACCAAAGGAGAAGTTAGCCGAGGTTAGAAGGGTTAGAAAGAAAAATGTTCGAATGATTCTCAATTTGATCTGGGAAATATGGCTACTAACGACACAGCTAAAATCCGTAGGCATGCCGTTTGTTATTTGTTTAAAAGTATCTGATTAAAATGCTGTTTGCAAGTAACTCATAAGCCTATGGATTTTTTAGCGGATGTTACCACCTTTTTATACGTTTCGATGTACTCTTTTCGCTCGAATTCACCTGCGTTTGCCTGAATAATATCTTCTTTCTTATGGATTATAAGTTCAGTGTTGGTCAATGATATAATGCTTAAATATGTAGTTCGATAATGCAAGCCATCTTGATCTTCATATTCGGCTACTAGGTAAATTATACGACCTGACTTGTCTGAATGCCATTTCCCAGCAGAAATGGTTTTGTTGGACGTTGAAAATCTATAACTACTGTCAGAGCTAAAGGTAAATGACAAGGCTTTGTTACTAAGGTCTGAAATATTAATCCCTTCCTCGGTTCCAAAAGTTCCCCAGAGTTCATTAAACTCACTTGGAATTTCTTCATATGAACTTAGGTTCCAGTTACCAATTATATCCGAGGTTAATTTATTGTCATCTGCAGCCAACAGCTGAAGCTTCTGTGGTTGTCCTTGAAAGTCATATTTGTAGCCCATTATTAAAGTATCTGTAACAGATTCAATGATCAAATAATGATTTTCAATATGACCAGTGGTGTTTCCAAATGTCAAGAAGTTAATACCGTTGAAGTAATTGGAACCCCAAGTAAAATCTTCATGCATATGGTAATAATTATCATTCTTGAAGTGAAGTGTTGCGTTGTTCAATTCTTCCTGCAACTCAGGCTTTATCAAGCCTTTATTCAACCAGTGATGAAATTCGATTAAATCAGAATTGAGTTCCCATGATTTTGAAACCAAAATTTTATCCAACCTTATTGTTAGATCGTTCCGACCTCCTCGAAGTACATCAGAGTAAAAAACGGTTGTTGTCGTATCAAAATTAATTACAAGTTTATTTTCTGAAGCGGTAAAAGTGACTTTAATCGAGTCTTGCTCAGAGTTAAGAATAATTTCATTTCCAGTTCTGTTATAAGTTGACGAAACCTTGTGCTGTGTTCCAACAGTGTATGTTGTGAGCTTAGCATCACTGCCAAATTCCAAAGCGTATAATCCCATTGAAGTAGAGCTGTTGTTGCTTTCAACTTTAACCGGATACCACACTTTTCCATTTAGTAGGTCAGCTTTCTGTTGGCAACTGAAAAATGCTATAACACAAATGAGAACTATTAGTGGCTTTGCCATTCAGAAGTAATTGGTGGTAACGAACCTGTGCAAGGCCCGTATGTTTGATTTATCTAATAGCACCTAAGCTAGCGAAACTACTTAAGACAAACAACGCTTCGGTAAGAGCTTCGAATCACAAGTAAAAATTTACCCAGTACTGAAATTGGGGTGAGAGTAAAGGCTTCAGGGAAGTAGATGAGCGATTAAGCTAGCAGTTAAGTTGGAGTGGGAGAGTAAGCACATGGGCTTTGCATAATGTTATGGAGCTTTTTCAAATTCATATGTTTCTAGATCAAAGTAGGTTGATCCAGACCTGTCGTCACTAGTTCGCATGCAAAGTTTAATTTTTCGTTGTTCGTTAAGCATATCTGCTCCGCATCGCCACCAAATGGAAGAAACAGAAAATTCGTATTCGTTCAACGGAAATATAGAAAAGTGATCTAACTGGAAACGTTTTACAAGTTCTCCCTTCTCATTGTATGCTGCTAAAACATCCAGGCCATACCCCATTGAATGCCAATTATCCAGGGTTACGACTCGGGACCCATCGTTAGACACTAATGCTGATACTGGTGCTATCCTATTGATGAGTTTCTTATTCCAGATTTCAACAGTGTCCTTAGGTCCATTCACTTGGTAGAGAACAGCATAACATGGAATGATTGTAGTGTCTTGTACCGAGAACTTCTCTTTCTTCTTTGGTTTCGCATTAAACCATTTGTAATAGTTATCCGGGATAAACTTTGGGACTACTTTTAACATATGTGTACTGTCCTCTGAAAAGTAGCGAGTTACTTTTGGATTGGCCCAAGAGTCAGCTAGTGAGTTTGTAGTCCAGTGACAAAGAAAAGATATGATTAGTACCACCCTCATAATGCTCCATAATGTAGAGCTAAAGTTAGTGGCAGAATATAAGAAGTCCAGCAGGTGTCTGCCATTAAATTTAGCGTTTGTTGACAGTCGTTCTTGCCCTGACCGTAAAAATCGCTTTCTACCCACTTAAAGTTGCGGCTATGGATTTTATGTTTG
>JAJCYL010000539.1 GCA_029262955.1 Cytophagales bacterium
GAAGAAATAAAAGAATCATAACCCTTGGTGACAAAGTGATGGTAAGGGTGGTGGATACCAATATTGACCGAAGGACCATTGACCTGGAGTTTGTCAATTAAGATTAACCAAAACAAAAGCCTGTATCGAGATGTTGTTATCCAATTAAGTTTGCACATTGAATAAGATTGAAAGATTCCAACAACTAATTAATCAGGAGATTGAAATTCTGAAATTGGGGAGTGAACCAGTTGAGGTTTATGATCCGATTTATTACATGCTGTCGATAGGGGGAAAGAGACTGAGGCCATTATTAGTGCTCCTAGCGTACGAGATATTCAAATCTGATGTGAAAAGGGTAATTCATCCTGCATTGGCGGTTGAACTTTTTCACAACTTTACACTGGTTCACGATGATATAATGGACAAAGCACCCCTTCGAAGAGGGAAACAAACAATTCATGAAAAGTGGAGTCCGAATGTGGCCATCTTATCCGGGGATGTAATGTTTGTTAAGGTTTATCAATTGTTACAAAGCGTTGAACCGGACAAATTGCCTCATTCTTTAAACCTCTTTAATACTTGTGCAGTTGAGGTATGTGAAGGGCAGCAGTTGGATTTGAATTTTGAAACACGCGATAAGGTCTCTGAGGAGGAGTATCTCGAAATGATTCGCCTTAAAACGGCTGTTTTATTAGGTTGTAGTTTGAATTTAGGAGCGTACCTTGGCGGAGCCTCGGAGCGTGAGTGTCAATTATTGAAAGAATTTGGAGAAAATATAGGGGTTGGATTTCAGCTTAAAGATGATATTCTCGACGTTTATGGTGACAAAGATAAATTTGGTAAACAGGTAGGTGGAGACATCATTGCTAATAAGAAAACGTTACTATTCATCAAGGCTCAGGAGATGGCCAGAGGAGCAGTTAAAAAAGAGCTCAACAACTACCTAAATACAACTGAGATTGACCCGGTCAAGAAAGTTGAGGCTGTAACCAACATTTATAATTCACTCGGGATTAAGCAGTTTGCTGAATCAAAAATGGATGAATACTTCGATAAAGGTTTCAATAAGTTGGAACAGATAGAAAGCTGCAATGAAAGTAAGTCAACACTCAAAGAATTTACCAATTTTCTGATCAATCGGGACCACTAGTCAATGAGCTTCACAATCATTATTATTATTGTTACTATAGCCACCAGCCTCTACGCCTGGAATAATTCCAAAGTCTTTATGAAATGGATGATGCATCCATACCAGGTATATCAATCAGGAGAATATTACCGCTTTATCACTTCCGGATTCATTCATAGTAATTACGGACACCTGGCTTTTAACATGATCACGTTTTACTTCTTCGGAAGGTACGTGGAGCAGGCATTTGGATATTATTTTGGAGCCCTGGGCAGTTATTATTTCCTTGCCCTATACATTTTGGGGATAATTGTTGCTGATATTCCGACCTATTGGAAAAATCGGACCAATGTTAATTACAGTGCAATTGGTGCTTCAGGGGGGGTGAGTGCTGTGCTATTCGCTAGTATATTGATTAATCCCGTTATGGAGATTTGTCTTTATTTCTTCATTTGTTTACCTGGCTTCGTATTGGGTAGCGGTTATTTGGTGTATTCCCTCTATTGGGGTAAAAATATGTCTGACAATATCAATCATGATGCCCATTTGTACGGAGCATTATTCGGTATGGTATTTACCGGGATATTGAGACCAACTTTGTTTGGTGAATTCTTACAGCAACTCCTGAGGTATACCCCGTTTTGAATAAGGGCATAAAAAAAGCGCTATCTATTCAGAGAGCGCTAACATTAAGATTTCAAATTTTCCTATTCGTTGACTATAGATACGAAAGATCTGTTTTGTCTTCCTTTTTTGAATTCAACCGTTCCATTGACCAAAGCAAACAAAGTATGATCCTTACCCATCCCGACATTTGTACCTGGGTGGTGTTGTGTGCCTCTTTGACGGATCAGTATGTTACCAGCGATAACTTTTTCGCCGCCATACTTCTTTACGCCAAGACGTTTACTTTCGGATTCTCTTCCGTTATTGGAACTGCCGGCTCCTTTTTTATGTGCCATGAGATAAAATTATTATGCGATACTTTCTACTAAAACCTTTGTGAATTGCTGACGGTGACCATTCTTTTTCTTATAGCCTTTTCTTCTTTTCTTTTTAAAGACTATCACCTTGTCATCTTTAACGTGCTCCAGAATTTTTCCTGAAACCTTAGATCCTTTGATAGATGGAGTTCCTACTTTAACCTTACCATCGTTGTCTACTAACAGGACATTGTCGAATTCCACAGACGCACCCTCTTCACCCACTAATCTTGGGGCATAAATGGACTTGTCTTTCTCAACTTTGAACTGTTTTCCCGCGATATCTACAATTGCGTACATCCTTTAATGATTTCGAAAAATGGAGTGCAAAGATATAATGATCCTATTAACATACAAACCCCAAGGTGACATGTTTAGAATTATTAATTATTATCATTTTTTTATCTTTTTTTTTACCCCCATTTACGTCCAAAAAACAATGAAGTGATCGTTGCAAATTCGAGACGTAATGAGCTCAAAAATAACCATTTATACGTAACTATTTTAGCCGTTAATCCACCTGAAATTCTTGACTTCTACACTTTGATTTTTTGACTCTGATTCAACATATTTGTATGACTTCTTCGCGAAGTCAGGGTTCGGTCGGAACAATAAACCAGCAGATATTCAAAAAAGGTAACTTTTAATCAATTGAAAGGGCTTTTTGCTTTTTCGAGGGAGGTATCTTTGGGCTTTAGAATTCGTTCATAATAATTAACAGTAAGATTACATTAGTAAACTATGAGTAACGCCGTTCAAGGAGCAACCGAACCAATTCTACAGGAGAACAAAAAACGTTTTGTCCTGTTTCCAATTGAGCATCATGATATTTGGAAGTACTACAAACAGGCTGAAGCCAGTTTTTGGACCGCGGAAGAAATTGACCTGAGTCAGGACTTGAAAGACTGGGCTAACCTGAATGATGGCGAGAGACATTTCATTAGTCATGTACTGGCCTTTTTCGCAGCGAGTGATGGAATCGTTAACGAAAACCTTGCTGAACACTTTGTTTCTGAAGTGCAGTACACTGAAGCTAAATTCTTTTACGGTTTCCAAATTGCGATAGAGAACATACACTCTGAGACCTATTCTCTTCTCATAGATACCTATATAAAAGATAATAAGGAAAAGGACAGCCTACTCAATGCGATCGATACCATGGATTGTGTTAAGAGAAAGGCAGATTGGGCTTTAAGATGGATAGATGAAGGATCATTCCAGGAGAGGCTGATTGCATTTGCTGCTGTGGAGGGAATTTTCTTTTCAGGCAGCTTCTGTTCAATTTTTTGGCTTAAGAAAAGAGGGTTAATGCCAGGACTTACATTTTCAAATGAGTTAATCTCAAGAGATGAGGGTCTACATTGTGATTTCGCCTGTCTACTTTATAACAATCACTTAAATACCAAACTCTCAACAGAGACGGTACAGGAAATTATCAAAGATGCTGTTGCAATTGAGCAGGAATTTGTTACAGACTCTTTACCTGTGAAGTTAATTGGCATGAATGCTGATTTGATGTGTAAATACATTGAATTTGTTGCGGATCGCTTATTATCTGAATTAGGATGTGAGAAAATCTACAATTCGACCAACCCTTTTGACTTCATGGATATGATTTCTCTTCAAGGAAAAACTAACTTTTTTGAGAAGCGTGTTGCTGAATATCAAAAAGCCGGAGTAATGAACGAACAGTCTGATAATGAGTCACATAAATTCTCAGTAGATGAAGACTTCTGATCAAAAAATCGTAAATTTGTTATTAATCTACCTACCTAAAAATCGTGTAAATCAATGCTAGTAATTAAAAGAGACGGCCGCCGTGAATCGGTAAAATTCGATAAGATAACCGCCCGGATTGAAAAGCTCTGTTATGGTCTGAATACCCAATATGTAGAGCCCGTTGAAATTGCAAAAAAGGTAATCAACGGAATTTATGATGGGGTTACTACTGTAGAGTTGGACAACCTCGCTGCGGAGATAGCGGCTACAATGACCACCAGACATCCTGAGTATGCCACTCTTGCAGCCAGGATAGCTATATCAAATCTTCACAAGGTAACCAGCAAGTCGTTTTCTAGCACCATGAAACGACTTTATACCTATGTTGATCCTAAAACAGAACAAAACGCTTCATTAATATCTAAAGAAGTATATGGCATAATTAAGAAACACGCCGCATTGTTAGATTCTACGATCATATATGATCGGGACTATAGCTATGACTATTTCGGATTTAAGACGCTTGAACGATCTTATTTGATGAAGATAGATGGCAAGGTAATCGAACGGCCTCAGCACATGCTGATGAGAGTGGCGATTGGAATTCATATGGACGATATCGATGCAGCCATTGAGACCTACAATTTGCTTTCTCAAAAGTGGTTTACTCATGCTACGCCAACATTATTTAATGCAGGTACACCAAAGCCTCAATTGTCTTCTTGCTTCCTACTACAAGTGAAGGATGATAGTATTGATGGTATTTACGATACGCTTAAGCAGTGTGCTAAGATTTCTCAATCTGCAGGAGGCATTGGGCTGAGCATTCACAATGTAAGGGCGACGGGTTCTTATATTAAAGGGACTAATGGAACGTCTAATGGTATTGTGCCTATGCTGAGAAACTTTGACATGACGGCTCGTTACGTCGATCAGGGTGGAGGAAAAAGAAAAGGGAGTTTTGCGATGTACATTGAGCCTTGGCACGCGGATATCTTCCAGTTCCTTGATCTTAAGAAAAATCATGGCAAAGAAGAATTACGGGCAAGAGATCTTTTTTATGCCCTGTGGATTCCAGACTTGTTTATGAAGCGAGTCGAGGAAAATGGTGATTGGTCACTTTTCTGCCCTAATGAAGCGCCAGGATTACATGAGTGCTATGGCGAAGAGTTTGAAAGGCTCTATGAAAAATATGAAAAGGAAGGACGTGCAAGACAAACGATTAAGGCTCAAGAACTTTGGTTTGAAGTAGTAGAATCTCAAATTGAGACTGGTACACCGTACATGCTTTATAAGGACGCTTGTAACAAGAAATCTAACCAGAAGAACCTTGGTGTAATAAAGTCAAGTAATCTATGTACAGAAATTGTTGAATATACTGCTCCGGACGAAGTTGCCGTTTGTAACCTCGCTTCAATTGCATTACCAAAATTTGTTAGCGAGGAAGGTGAGTTTGATCATCAACAGCTATATGATATCACAAAGGTGGTTACTAAAAACCTCAACAAGGTAATAGACATTAATTACTACCCGGTTGAAGAAGCTCGTAACTCTAATATGAGGCATCGTCCAATTGGGATTGGTGTCCAGGGGTTAGCGGATGCTTTCCTTTTGATGAGGCTTTCTTTCGATTCTCCTGAAGCGAGAAAATTGAATAAGGAAATTCATGAAACCATCTACTTTGGTGCCATGGAGGCTTCCATGGAATTGGCAATAGCTGATGGTCCATATAAGACATTTAAAGGATCTCCTGTTTCTAAAGGAATCTTTCAGTTTGATATGTGGGGTGTTACACCCGACTCGGGACGATGGGATTGGGAGAAACTCAAACGGGAGGTTAAGAAGAAGGGTGTTAGAAACTCTTTATTGCTGGCTCCAATGCCAACCGCCTCTACCTCTCAAATACTTGGTAATAACGAATGTTTTGAGCCTTATACCTCAAATATTTATACCCGTAGAACACTATCAGGAGAGTTCATTGTGGTGAACAAGCACTTATTAAAGGATTTGATCGAACTAGGCTTGTGGAATGAGGGCATGAAAAATCGATTGATGTCTGAGAATGGATCTGTTCAGAATATTCCGGAGATCCCTGATAATATCAAGGAACTCTATCGTACGGTATGGGAGATTTCACAGAAGTCGATTATTGAAATGGCGGCTGACAGAGGTGCTTTCATTGATCAAAGTCAGAGTATGAATATCCACATTCAGGAACCAAACTTTGGCAAGATCACATCGATGCATTTCCATGCCTGGAAGAGTGGTTTGAAAACTGGTATGTATTACCTGAGAACCAAGGCCGCAGTTGATGCGATCAAGTTTACAGTGGACAAGGGGGCCTTGAAACAGCCAGAGCCAGCAGTTGTCAAACAAAATGCTGCAGAAACTGTTGTCGTAGCGCAAACGACCGAGGATCAGAAATTCCAGGATCAAGAGGCAATAGCATGCTCACTGGATAATCCGGATGAATGTGATATGTGTGGTAGTTAGAAAATTGGTTTAAGAATCATATATAACCCCGCTGACTTATCAGCGGGGTTTTTGTTTTCGTCCAATGCTTTTAGAATAATTGAAATACTCGCTATTGTAATTTATTCATGAATGGTCAGCAAAGGAATATGCATATCAAGTGCTACTTTCTTTGTCAGGCTCCGTTTAAAAATACTTGCAAAGAGATCATGTCTTCTTGGCATCATCACTAAAAGATTCTGTCGGGTATCATCAAGATATTTATTTAATCCCTCCCTTACATTTTTATCTTGTATGATTTCGAAACTAAAAACGGTGTCCTGAAATAGTTGAGTTAACTCTATTTTCTTCAACATTTGATCTTTGGTCTTAATTTGATCAGGTGCTGCCACATGTACAATGGATAATGAGGCATCATACGCTTTACAGAATTCATTAATAGTCCCTAACTTACCTAGCTCTTCTGTCGATTTGTAGTCGATAGCTAAAGCTATTTTTTTTGGTTCAAACTGATGAACTTGTTCTGGTATAACAAGAACGGGGCATTGTGCATGACGAATGACATCAGTACTCACGCCGCCCAACATGTGCTCAATTCCCGTATGGGTTGAACGTGTTCCCATAACTACCGGATCAATTGATTTTGACTCAATAGCTGAATAGATGGCATCTATTGTGTTGGCCAGATAAACATCTTTTTCGTGAGTAACATTGTTTAGTGCAGGCACCAATGTTTCTAGATCGCTCATTGAGTCCTGAACCTCTTCCCTATAATCCGTAATAAAGCTCTCAATCATTTGAGGAGCACCGCCAATATCTGTTAGTGGGGCAGGAATGTGGAATGCACTCATTAAATGTAGTTTGGCCTTAAATTTAGATCCTATTTCACAGGCAACTTTGAGTCCGTTTAAAGCGTTTTCTGAAAAATCTATGGGGACAAGAATATTTTGCAATGACATTTTTAGACCTTTTTTGTTTATTCTAAACTTATGTCTTCATTTTAACATAGTCTTATGATCTATATACCGATCTTCGAATGACTGTAATCATTAATAATGGATAAAGTGGAAACCGATAGATACATAGCCAGAGACATAAGTTGGCTGTCCTTCAATTATAGAGTTTTGTTGGAGGCAAAAGATGCCCGGGTTCCGTTGCTGGAGAGGCTCAGGTTTTTGGCAATTTATTCCTCGAATCTTGACGAGTTCTTTCGTGTAAGAGTAGCCGACATTCGGAGTCTGATTAGAATTGACAAGAAGAAAATAAACAAGTCAATAGATATAAAACCAAAGAAAATATTAAAACTTATTAATAAGGAAGTAAATAGGCAATTAGACATCTATGGTCAGATTCTTCGGACAGAACTACTCCCTGCTTTAGAAAAAGAAGGCATAGTAATTTATTCTGATCAACAATTGTGTAAAGAACACACCGAAGAGGCGGACTATTACTTCAGAACCAATGTGATGGCATATCTTCAGCCTTATGTAGAGGGCGTGTCAAAAAGAGAAGCATTTTTAATGAATCAGGCACTATACCTCAGTGTCAAATTAAAGGATAGGAGAACAGATAAAGCACATTTCGGTTACGTAAATATTCCTTCTCAACATCTTTCCCGTTTCTATGCGTTGTCTAGATTAAATGATCATCATGCATTCGTCATGATAGATGATATAATCAAATTACAGCTGGGTAAGATTTATCCAGAGTATAAAATTGAGGAATGTAGAGCGATTAAGTTAAATAAAGATGCGGACCTCCATATTGAAGATGAATATAGTGGGGATTTGGTGGATAAAATTCGTAATCAAATTGAAAAAAGAGACTTAGGGATTCCGTCCAGATTTCTTTATGACAAAGCCATGTCCACTGATATGCTGAAATGGCTGATTACAAAGTTCAATCTTCATGAAGACGACCTGATTCCTGGGGGTTCTGCTCATAACTTAAATGATTACTTCCAAATATCTAACCCCATTGGGGCACATCTTGAATATCCTTTTTTTAAGAGTTTGCCACATCCGGTACTTAAACACAAAAAATCACTGTTGGGAGCAATCGACGAGTCCGATCACATGCTTCACTTTCCTTATCAGAGCTATGATTATATTCTCCAATTTTTTAATGAAGCGGCAATAGATCCGAAAGTAATTGAGATCAATGTGGCATTTTACCGCATGGCTGCCAATTCCCTAATTGGTGAATCATTGGTAAGCGCAGCCCTCAATGGAAAACAAGTAATGGTTTTCATGGAGGTTAAAGCACGATTTGATGAAGAAAACAATTTGAGATGGGCAAAACGATTCCAGGATGTAGGTGTCAAGGTTATCTACTCCATGCCGGGATTAAAAGTGCATGCGAAAATCGCACTTGTTATAAAAAGAGGTAAAGCTGATAAGAAACAGCGATATGCCTTCTTCGGAACTGGGAATCTGAATGAAAAAACGGCAAAGATCTATTCTGATCATGGGCTATTGACTTCCAACGCGGCCCTTGCAGCTGAACTTGAAGGTGTCTTCAAGTTTCTATATAAAAGAGTTCAGCCAAAGCCGTTTAAGGAGTTATTAGTAAGCCAATTTAATATGATGGAAAGATTTATTGAGTTGATAGATTTTGAAATTGCGGAAGCCACTCAGGGTAGGGCCGCAGCAATGACTATCAAGTTGAATAATTTGGAAGAAAAGACCATGATTGACAAACTCTATGAAGCCAGTCAAGCAGGAGTGAAAATTGAAATGATTATTAGAGGAATTTGTTGTTTGAGACCGGGTGTCAAAGGGATGAGTGATAATATATCAATTAGAAGAATTGTTGATAGATATTTAGAGCACGCAAGAGCATTCATATTTCATCACGCCGGAGAGGACTTGTTATTTTTAGGATCTGCTGACTGGATGAACAGGAATCTTCATAGTAGAGTGGAAGTCTCTTTTCCTGTTAGGGATAAACGGGCAAAAGAAGAAATTCAGAAAATTATACAGTTCCAGCTGACCGACAATTGTAAGGCCTCGCAAATCAATAGGCGCAGTGAGAATATTAGAATTAATAAGGAGTCAGGGGATGATATCAGAGCTCAATTCGATACTTATGAGTACATCTCAGAATTAGAATAGCATTAAATCAAGTAATATTTGTTTTATAGCAAGAATCACTTTATATTGGAAATTGCTATGGAGGCAAAGTGAAGAAGTTAAGTCCGAAACCAGCTTCTTTCATGGAAGACAGAAGTCGCCTAGGGTGGCTTCTGTTCTTTTTGTTTCAAACTTGATACACAATACTTGATACACAATAATAGAAAAGGAGAGTCGAAACCCTCCCTTTCATCAACCAACCGTAAACTATACATCATTTAACAATTTC
>JAJCYL010000540.1 GCA_029262955.1 Cytophagales bacterium
TCTCTTTAAGTTGGCTATTCTGAACTAAAGTCGCAAGTTCGTAGGAAAACTCACGAGGGTCATACCTTGTTATAATTTCGTCCTCCGGATCATAGAGTGCAATGAAAACAAACGAAGAATCATTTTTTGATCTACCCAATACTTCCGAAAGTGCAATGATATCACTTGAATAAAATGCAGCTCCAATGCCCAGAGCCATAAGTTCAGCAATACTATTTACCTGAACCTCAATGGATTCAATTGCTTGTTTTTTATACCGGGATGGATAATAATAAAGAATAAAGGCCGATATCAAGATGACAATTGATATCGATGACAATGCCATTTTAAATCTGATCGGAAAATAAAACGGCCTATTTTCACTCATTGGTTAAATCTTTATAACTGCTTTAATCAACTGACTCGCTGAGAGTCCAGTAGATGTTGATTGCCCTCATAACCTCCACAAACTTTTTGTAATCAACGGGCTTCAGCATATAACCTGCAATATGCAGCTTAAAGGTGGCAAGTTTATCGCTATCCGCCTTGGATGTAGATAGAACTACCACTGGGATCGTGGTTAAATCATCACTCTTGATACGTTCTTCCAAAAACTCAATACCATTCATTTTTGGCATATTCAAATCCAGCAAAATAATGCAAGGCCTGGTATTGCCATGGTCATTCAAATATTTCAAAGCTTCCAATCCGTTGGTAACATGAACCAGCTCATTAGAAACTTTAATCTCCTTAAGAGCCATCTTGACGGTTAGTGCGTCAATCTTATCATCCTCAACAAGCAGTATAGGGCTGTTGTTTTTCATAATGTCCATAAAAATTATTTAGGATACCATCTGCCTATATTGGGCTAAAACTAAGTCAAAATCGATATTCTTGCAATCAATACCTGCCTGCTCTGCCATAATTTTGTCCTGGGCCTCCCCCCGCTTCAAAGCTTCACTATATGGCATGTCATCAAATGTCACCATAGAATACAGCGGGAGCCAATCGCTACCAAATCGTTGATGTAATTCTTTTTCGATCTCCTTTCGATTAATAAATTGGTTATCTACTACGCTATCCCTCATTTCAACAAAATTTCTGAGAGCCAGATCTGCAATGGCGTCGGCATCTTTCTTTCGTTCAACTTCGAATTCGGACAACGTCTTCTCCCAATCACTCTTGTTCCTGTCTAAGATATTGGTGAGTACTGTGCAATCTTCGAAACCGGCATTCATTCCTTGACCGTAGAACGGAACAATGGCATGAGCGGCATCACCCATCAACAAAAATCTTCCCTTTGACCATGGATAACATCGTATTGTTACCAAAGATGATGTCGGGTTGGTACTGAACTCGTCAATAAGATCCGGTATCAGCTTTTTGGCGTCAGCCAATGAATCTTCAAAAAATTTCTCAATGTCATTAGCTGTGTTTAATTCAGAGAATGATGGAGAGCCCTCAAAAGGGAAGAATAGGGTACAGGTAAAGGTCTTGTCCAGATTGGGTAATGCAATTAACATGTAGCTTTTGCGTGGCCAAATATGTAATGCATTAGGGTCAAGAGCGAAATCATTATCTATTGGGGGAATGGTCAATTCCTTATAACCATGAGCGAGATACTGCTGGGCATAGTCGAAACGATCTCCTTTTTGCATTGCACTCCGAAGGGCTGAAAAAGCTCCATCTGCTCCTATAATAACGTCTGCTTCAACTTTTTCCTCATTTCCATCAGAATCTGAAACGAACAATATCTGTCGAACAAAATCGGCCCCATCGCAGCGATAATTGAATTTGAATTCTACACCAATTTTTTCAGCTTCATCCAAAAGCAGAATATTTAGATTCTCTCGTGAGATTGAATTGATAGACTGCCCCTCGTTGCCATAAGGTTGTAGTTGCTGATTACCTTTCAAATCATGGATCATTCTACCATGCATTGGAATTACCTGCTCCAGTACTTTACTCTTAAGCCCTACCTTTTCTAATGCATTTAGTCCTCTGTCACTGAGTGCTAGATTTATGGATCGACCCCCACCAATATTTCCTGATCTGAGGTCTCCCCTTTTTTCATAAACACTGACTTTAAATCCTCTTTTGGCTAAGAAAATACTCAAAAGTGAACCTACCAGACCCGCTCCGGTTATTACAATTTTTTCATTCATCTATTCAATTCCTCCTTCAAAATGGTAGCAAATTTATAAACGTCTTGAAATGAGTTATACAGAGGTACAGGAGCCACTCTTATTACATTTGGAGCCCTCCAGTCAGCTATAATTCCTCTTGCTGATATGCGATTAAATAATTCCTTCCCTCCACCATGAAGAAATAAGGAAAGTTGACATCCCCGCTGATCTGGATTAGCTGGCGTGAGAATCTCCAGCCTTTTATTTCCATCCAATTTTATTAAGTATTCCATATAGGCAGTTAGCCTTAGGCTTTTCTCTCGTAAACGATCAATACCAGCCTTTTCGAAAATTTCTAATGAGGCCAGGTGTGAGGCCATATTAAATACGGGTGCATTGCTCAATTGCCATCGATCTGCCCCCTCGATAGGTTTAAACCCTTTCTCCATAAGAAAGCGCTTATCTTCATTGTGACCCCACCAACCCGCAAATTGAGGCAGATCAGACTTATGATGTTTTTCATTAATAAAAGCACCTCCAACGGAGCCCGGGCCAGAATTCATGTATTTGTAACTACACCAAACGGCAAAATCTACATCCCATTGCTTCAACATTAATGGAAGATTACCCACTGCATGCGCCAGGTCGAAGCCGACCACGGCACCAACTGCATGTGCAGACTTAGTAATTGAATGAAGATCGAAATATTGTCCTGTATAATACTGAACTCCACCAATCATGGTTATTGCCAGTTCATCACCCAAATCCTCAATTGTCTTGAGTATGTCCTCATTTCGCAATAGATGTTCTCCTGCCCTGGTGTGCAATTCTACAACCGCATCGCTGGGGTCAAATCCATGAAACTTAGCCTGTGTTTCAAGCGCATATTGATCGCTTGGGAATGCATTGGCTTCACAGAGAATTTTATACCTGCTTTCAGTTGGTCGATAGAATGAAACCATCATCAAATGAAGGTTGACTGTAACGCTATTCATGGCAACCACCTCATTCTCATTGGTCCCAACTAATCTAGCAAGGACTGATTTGAAGTTCTTATGATATGGCATCCAGGGCCTTTTGCCGGTAAAATGTCCTTCAACCGCATAATTCGACCAGGCATCATATTCAGTCTGGAGATAGTCCCTGGCACTTTTAGGCTGCAGTCCGAGTGAGTTCCCACACAAATAGACCACTTCCTTTCCATCCTTTAAGGGAATATTGAATTGATTCCTAAAAGATCTCAATTCGTCCTTCTGGTCGGACTTGAGAGCAAATTCCTCCGTCGGTTCAAAACTCATGACGACTGAATAAGTTCTTCCTGCCCCAGACCAAGCCAGGTAAGGGCATTGTCTGATAGTATAGCTTTCTTATGAAGATCGGGAAGAGTAGAGCTTTCAACTAACTCACCGGGTATAGTCTCCCCCAGTGGAAAGGGATAATCTGATCCCAACACCACCATTTCAGGCCCTATCAAGTCAACAATGTATTTGAGCATTGCTTGATCGTGCACCAGGGAGTCCAGGTAGAATTTGCCAAGATATTCCTTTGGGTTTACATTGTTATCAACAGCGCATAGGTCGGGTCTCACATTAAATCCATGTTCTATTCTTCCAATAGTTGAGGGAAAAGAACCACCACCATGGGCGAACGCAACTCTCAAATTTGGAAGTTTCTCGAAAATACCACTGAATATCATACTGCATATCGCCCTGGAGGTCTCCGCTGGCATGCCAACTAACCATGGCAACCAATATTTGGGCATTTGATCTTTACCCATCATATCCCAGGGATGAATAAATATTGAGGCCCCCAATGATTCAGCCGCTTGAAACACTTGAAATAATTGAGGGTGATCGAGGTTCCAATCATTGATGTGCGTTCCGATTTGGATCCCTCGAAGTCCGATCTGCATACATCTTTCTAATTCCTGAATTGCCAGCTCGGGAGTTTGCATTGGCACAGTTCCCAAACCAATAAACCTATCTGGGTAATCCCTCACAATGCCAGCAATATGATCATTTAATATTTTGCTTAACTCCAAGGTATGTTGAGGTTTTGCCCAGTAGTTGAACATTACCGGAACAGTAGACAAAACCTGAACTCCAACATTGGAATTGTCACTTTCGAGAATTCTCTTATCCGGATCCCAGCAATTGTCCTGAATTTCCCTAAAGAATTTATCGTCCATCATCATTCGTGCACAACAGGGTTTGTGGTGTTCGAGCCGAACCCAACCTCCATAACCGAATTTCTCACTAAGATCTGGCCATTTCTTAGGCAAAATGTGCGTGTGAACGTCTATTTTAAAAAATTTTGGCATACTTTAAATTTGTAATTGACTCCAATTATTTCTTAGCAGGCGGTTCCATTACAGAGCCACAATTTTTACAGGTTCTATTCTCCTTGGATTCGTAAAACCGCCCCATCAAAGGGGGCAATTGTTTCACTATGTCGGTCAATTCAAAATACTCATCGTACAACTTTTCATTGCAATTCTCACAGAACCAAATGAACCCGTCCTTTTCATTATGTTTTCGATACAGTTCCATTACAAGGCCAACTGTATTTTCAGGACGTTGAGGGGAATGGGGTATTTTTGGTGGTAATAAGAAAATCTCCCCTTCTTTTATTTCAATATCCACCGGTTTACCATCTTCAATAATCTTCAAAGTGATATCTCCCTCCATTTGAAAAAAGAACTCCTCGGTTTCATTGTAATGGTAATCTTTGCGGGAGTTAGGGCCACCAACTACCATTACAATATAGTCATCATTACCTTGATAGACCTGCTGATTACCAACAGGAGGCTTTAAGAGGTGTCGATTTTCTTCGATCCACTTCCTGAAATTGAACGGTCTTCTAATTGCCATACTTAGTCTGCTAATTTGTCCTTAAGTTAATAAATGTTGCCCTGAGTTAGTGAGTTTTATAGCTTAGATACTTTATGAATTTAGAACAACTATGAATTTAGATTTAAAGGGCAAAAGAGCCATTGTTTGTGGAAGCACTCAGGGCATTGGAAAGGCGGCGGCTATCGAAATTGCAAAGCTTGGTGCAAGTGTTACTCTTATTGCAAGAAGTGAGGATAAGCTTTTAAAAGTGCTTGAAGAACTCCCGGGTTCAGCTGATCAAACGCACCAAATTTTAAGTGTGGACTTTCAAAACCCGGAGATGTTAAAAGACAAAGTCAACCAGCATATTAATGACGGAAATCCTGCTACTATATTGGTCAATAACACCGGGGGCCCTCCGGGAGGTCCAATCATAGATGCAACCTATGAAGAATTTGAAAGGGCCTTTCGAGCACATTTGCATTGCAGCCATTTACTGGTCCAGGCATTACTCCCCACGATGAAGTCCTCTAGTTATGGGCGTATTATAAATGTCATCTCAACTTCGGTCAAAATTCCCATTCCAGGCCTTGGAGTTTCTAATACTACTCGCGGTGCAATGGCCAGTTGGTCTAAGACGCTGTCTATGGAGTTGGCTCCATTTGGCATTACAGTAAATAATGTTCTACCTGGATTTACAAAGACGGGAAGGCTCGATAGCCTTATTCAAAGTAGAGCACAGGCTACGGGTAAAGGAATTGAAGAAATTGAAAAAGCAATGATTTCTACCATTCCGGCTGGAAGATTGGGTGAAACTAATGAGATAGCAGCACTAATTGCATTCTTGGCTTCGCCTAGTGCTGGTTATATTTCAGGAACTAACATCCCGGTAGATGGTGCCCGGACTGGCGCCCTTTAAATTAAACTATCTGGTTCAGCAAAGCAGTTCTAACGAGTTCAGCGGTGTTTTTAACGCGTAGTTTTCTCATCATGTGAGCCCTGTGGTTGTCCACAGTTCGGCTGCTAATGTGAAGGGCAGTTCCGATTTCCGTACTATTCTTTCCATCAACTATCAATTTGAGAACTTCAGCTTCCCGAC
>JAJCYL010000541.1 GCA_029262955.1 Cytophagales bacterium
AAATTTTGATTTAGAAAAAGGCAAATTGATTAAAGGGAAGAATAACGATTTAGACTATTTCTACCCCACTGATACGTTGGTGACTGCTCCTGAGATCCTCTTCTTTTGGGTCGCCAGAATGATCATTGCCGGTTACGAATACATGGATGAGAAGCCCTTTAAGAATGTCTACTTAACTGGAATAGTCAGAGATAAACAGAGGCGGAAGATGTCCAAATCCCTGGGAAATTCACCGGACCCATTGGATTTGATCAAAGAATATGGAGCCGACGGGATTCGTACCGGGATGTTGTTCTCCTCTCCAGCAGGAAATGACCTGCTATTTGACATCAAACTTTGTGAGCAGGGAAGAAATTTCGCCAACAAAATATGGAATGCATTCCGATTGGTTAAAAATTGGGAGGTCGTCGATCAAGGACCTTCTGCCCAGACAGATTTCGCAATTAATTGGTTCGAAGCACGATTCAATCAATCGTTAGCTGAATTGGAAGATCATTTCAGCAAATTCAGGATATCAGACGGTTTGATGACCGTTTATAAGCTCATTTGGGATGATTATTGCTCCTGGTATCTGGAAATGATTAAACCCCCATTTGGTGAACCGATTGACAGGGCAACTTACGACCAAACCATAGATTTCCAGGAGAGGCTAATGAAAATGCTACATCCATTTATGCCTTTTATTAGTGAAGAGATATGGCAACAAATAAGTGACAGGCCAATTGATAAAGCCCTTATAGTTTCTGATTGGCCCAAACCTGACGCATTTGATCAAGGAATAATTGATACCGCTTCCAATGCTTTCGAGATTGTAACCAACATTAGGAATCTCAGAAATTCTAATAATTTATCTCCCAAAGAGGCTTTAGAACTTCAAGTATTGACACCGAAGAAAGAAGCCATTGAGGCCTCAGCATCGGCTATCATGAAAATGGCCAACCTGACTGGCCTTAGCTTTATCTCCGATAAACCGGATGGTTGCATGCATTTTGTTTTGCAGTCAGGTGAATTTTTTGTGCCAATTACCGGTGAAATCGATGCAGAGAGTCAAAAAGAAGAGATTACCAAGGAACTGGACTACAATAGAGGGTTTCTCAATTCAATTCTAAAGAAGCTTGAAAATGAGCGGTTTGTGAACAATGCCCCTGAAAAGGTAGTGGCAATCGAACGAAAAAAACAGGAAGATGCTGAAGCCAAGATCAAAGCCCTCGAGGAGCAATTGGAGAAGTTAAGCCTGAATTAGTAATTCAAATCTCGACCTTTTTCAGATCGTTGATATAATTTTTTCCTGCCAGATAGTAGAGTGTTATAGAAATTATTTCCGTTAGGTAGATAAAACAAAATGCCCAACGAAGACTAAAGTCTCCAAAAGTTGGAGTGAGCAAATCGCTCAGATAGCCAACAACAAGAGGTCCAAAACCGAGACCAATAAGATTGAGGATAAAAAATAATATTGCTGACGCAAAGGCCCTCATTCGAGCATTGACCAGGCTGTGTGTAACAGCAATGGCGGGGCCAATAAATACAGCGTTCAGAGAACCCGTGAAGAGGATGGTAGTCATCGCTAGGTTAGCATTCCCCGTAAATAGTAATACCGTGTGGGGAATCAGGTACAGCATCCCTGCTAACATTGGTATCCAGATCGCCCATCTGACATCACGATGCCGGAATCGGTCTGAAAAATATCCTCCCGAGAATGCACCGATAGCCCCGCCAATTCCGGCAGTAAGACCTAGGACGTAACCAATAGTGGCGATATCAATATTATGGATGCGCATTAAGAATGACGGCATGAAATTACCGGTCCCATAATTACCAAAAGCGTGGAATCCTGATGCAAAAGCCAACAAAATAAAAGTCCTTCTGTTAAGTAAAGTTGCAATAACTTCTTTGAGAGTCGGGTTCTCTTTAATGATGCCTCCGGGATCAGATTGACCTTTTATCGGTTCCTTTACAATAAAGTAAAAAAGGGCTGCAAACAACACACCCGGAATTCCGATTGCATAAAAGGCTATTCTCCACCCGTAATTTTTTGCTATTACTCCTCCAATTACGAAGCCAATCAAAATCCCAATATAAATGCCCATGGAGTAAATGGACAGTGCAGTTGCTCTCTGCTTTGGAGGAAAGTAATCCGATATCATAGAATGAGCTGGCGGACTACCACCAGCCTCACCAATACCCACTCCCATTCGTGCGAAAAATAACTGAACAAAACTGTTGACGGATCCGGAAATGGCAGTCATTAAAGACCATGCTGCAAGACTGGCCGCAACCACATTCTTTCTGTTATTCATATCAGCAAATCGAGCGATAGGAATACCCAGAGTGACATAAAAGGCGGCAAATGCCAATCCTGTAAGCAATCCCAATTGTGTATCGCTAAGATTTAATTCCGCCTTAATAGGTTCGGCAAGAATGACCAGGATCTGACGGTCAATGAAATTGAAGGTATAGACTATAGTTAATAAGGCCAGAACAAACCATTTATAGCTTTTGCTCTTGTCGCTATTATTCATCCAATGGGAGTTATGACTACATAATACCTAATACATCCACCGAACACAATTCAATTGCTTTTAATTATTTGAGCGGAAGTTAGGGGTTGGGTCCCAGCAGCGACTTTAACCAACCACAGACTTAATTACTCTGAGCGCATTTCCACCTGCTAATTTTTGAACCTCTTCATTCGATAGACCTTTTTCCTTAAGAGCTTCTTTCCACTGAAAAAGTTGAGTGTAGTTATCGAAAACCGGTTTATAATTGGCATCCATATCAGTTCCAAGTCCTACGTGATCGATACCAACCACATCTACCAACCTCAAGGTGTTGTCTATATATTCATCAAAGCTTTTGTTAAAACCCGATGGCCAGGCGCCTATCACACCGCCTGTTTCAGCAATCAATCTGGCATGATCCTCAGAAATCGCTCTCGCTCCGATTGGCCTGTCTTCCTCCATCTTTAAAATACTATGAGACAGGATTAGAGGTGAATCTGTGATGGCAGTAACATCCTTAACCATTTTGTGAGAAGCGTGAGCCATGTCAATCACCATTCCGAGACTGTTCATTTTCTTCACCACCTCTTTGCCCATTTCCGAAGCACCGTTGAATTGGCTCTCAGCAGTCTGTAAATCTCCCAGGTGATTAGGTACATAGTGCACCAATTGAACGGATCTTATACCATCTTCATAGGCCTCGTCAAGCCTATCAAGACCTTCAATAAAATCACCTCCTTCGCACGCTATGAAGGCTGCGACCTTCTTTGAATCAGATATTAGACCTGTAGATTTTGTGACCCACCTGGCATCCAAAGAACTGAATAATTCTTTAAATACGTTCAATTGTCTTTTGAACTCAGACCAGGCCTCTCCCTTTTCATAAGTTCTATCGTAGGTCACTCCTTTGTCAGTAATTTTAATGAGAGGCATGTCAGCCACCAGGCTAAAGAAAGCACCTGACAGTCCACCGGAATTCATATCGTTTACCGTTTTGATTACATCAGTATCTGCACCAAACCTTGCAGTACCTTTGGTTGGAAAAACACCGGGATGACAGTGGAGGTCAAATGTCAAACTTCCAGTTTTATTGTTTGAAGCACAACCTGTGGCATTTAATCCCAATAGGCCAGTTGCGGCTACTGCCGAGGCACGATGAATAAATTCTCTTCTTTTTAACATGCTTATTTATTAATGGACAATTCAACATAAACCGGAAAATGATCAGACGGATATTTTCGATCATTTGAATCCGTGAGGACAGCGTACTTTCTCACCACAATATTCGCCTTGGAAGTAAAAATATAGTCAATTCTTCTGGTTATAGATTGACTCCAATTAAATCCATTGAATGTGCCTTCTGGCCCAAACACAACCGTAGCCGTTTGTCTTGAATCATTCATTTGATTCGAAAGGTACTTAATGCTTTTGTGAGTTGGCTCTAAGTTCAAATCCCCCATTTGAACCACTGGGTAATTTTGGACGTTACGCCTTTCGATTTCTGCTATGATTAGCTTTGCGCTATTTGCCCTGGCAAGCTCACCGATATGATCAAAGTGCGTATTAAATACCCAGAAGTATCTTTTTGTAACATTTTCCTGAAGTAGTGCATAGGTGCAAATTCTTTCCATTGCGGCATCCCAACCCACAGATGGCTTTTCAGGAGTTTCAGAAAGCCAAAAAGTTGATTGTTCAGCCAGTTCAAACTTGTTGCTTCTGAAATAGATGGCACTATACTCGCCCTTGATTTTTCCATCATCCCTTCCTGCTCCGATGTATCGATAGTTCACCAGGCTGCTATCGAGGTAATCTACCTGATGCTTCAGACCCTCCTGAATTCCAAACACATCTGGTTCATAAAACTTTAATTGATTGGTCAGGAATTCCTTTCTTAGCGCCCATCGGTTTTCACCATCGTTGGGGCTATCGTATCGAATATTGTAGGTAAGCACCTTAATATCTTGTCCAGAGCCTATTCCCAAGCTCAGCAAAAATGAGAATAGAATAGAAAATAGTTTTGTCATTGAGCAAAAGTTATCGCCTTAAATTTGCCTAAAATTTATCATAAAGTGGTCCTTTTCAAGCTACTAACTTTTGCAGATCATTTCTATTTTAATGTAAATCGAGGTTATAAGCTGTACTTTCGCACCTCAATAGAAAATCACCCGTTTTGGATTTCAAAGAGCTAGGCATAAATAAAAATCTTGTTAAAGGATTAACAGAGCTAAACATTATCACCCCTACTGATATTCAGGTGGAGGTAATCCCCAAATTGCTTAATTCCAACGTAGACCTGGTGGGCCAGGCACAAACAGGTACTGGTAAGACTGCCGCTTATGGATTGCCTCTCCTTCAACAAATAGAACCGGATAAGAAAGAAATTCAGGCACTAATTCTTTGTCCGACCCGTGAATTAGGACAGCAGGTTGCCAAGCAGTTGTTTAGGTTTACCAAATACACAGATAAGATATTCACCGAGGCAGTATATGGAGGTGAACAAATCGACAAGCAGATAAATGCCCTCAAGAGGCCTACTCATATTGTGGTAGCCACACCAGGAAGACTTCTGGACTTAATTAGAAGAAAGGCAGTTGACATTCGTAAAGTGAAGACAGTGGTTTTAGATGAAGCTGATGAAATGCTTAGTATGGGATTCAAAAAGGAGCTGGATGAGATTCTTAACTCACTTCCGAATGTTGTGAATAAATGGCTCTTCTCAGCCACTATGCCACACGGTATCCGCCAGATAGTGAATCAGCACCTGTCACCTGACGCATTTCGTATTGAGATCAGTGGCAGAAACGTCGTCAATAAGAACATTGAACATCAATATCTTATTTGTGATGAAAATGATAAACTTCAAATTTTGTTGCAATTTTTAAAATCACAGAATAAGAACAGGGGATTAATATTTTGTAAGACTAAATCGGCTACCACTCAATTAGCGAAGCAATTAAAAGCAAAAAATATTCCTACTGATGCCATTAATGGTGATCTCCTACAAAAAGAGAGGGATAAAGTAATGAGGGCCTTTAAGAACGAAAATTTACAAGTGCTAGTCGCAACAGACCTGGCCGCAAGGGGAATTGACGTGGAAGGGTTAGCCTATGTGGTTCATTTTCAGCTACCCGACAAAGAGGAGTATTACACACATAGAAGTGGAAGAACCGCCAGGGCGGGTAAAGAAGGTATCTCTTTGTGCCTGGTTACTACCCCGGAGATGAAGCAACTACGCTATTTTGAAAAAGCTCTGGGAATTGGCTTTAATCAAGTCAAACCACTTAGAGCTTAACCATTTAGCTCCATAAGCAGTTCATTTGCTTTTGTAATCGCTCATAAATTCACTGAATTCCTGCAGCCGATCGGTGTTGATTATATCTATGCCATTGTCAAGAAGAACTCGCCAGGCGGTAGGATGATCAGGAGCAGCCCATAATCTTAAAAGTTTTCCATCATCATGCACCAATTGAGCAAGTGCCCTCATCTTTGACCTTTGACTGTCACTTATTTCTGATCGCCCATCCCATGAGAAATGATTTTGATAATTATCACTGACAATAGGCATAATAGATGAAGTAATGTTTTGATCTATATTAATCAAACGGCCATCCAAACCCATTAGCGCATTTTCGTCATCCAATATTTGATCTACAGGTCTGTTCCCGGATACTAGAATCTTCACTGGCCCGGACTGATTTATCATTGAGGAGTATTCTGACAGGATGATTTCCAATTTTTGGTAGGTAGATGAAGCTGAAGTTTTGACATCCAGCATCAGGTAAAATGGTCCGGAGTAATTCGGATATACCGAACCATTATTCTTTCGGACTATAGATAGAAGTGGTTTGAGATAAAGCATTTCGAGTGTTTGATTCGAATCAAGCTTTTGAGGTCTATCATGTGCCACATATAACTCCTCTTCAATTAAATGAATATCTACCTCGACAGACATAAATCCGTTGGTTAATGCATCCATCAGGGGGTTGTCATTTTCATAATCATTGTGAGCGTGCCCGGGGACAACTTTTGGAGGTGTATTACAGGCAACTGAGATAATAGCCATTAAGATCAAAAAGCTTTGTCTAATCATAGTTAGGTCAGCCTATCCATTCTAATTACGTTTTTGTTGAAGTACACCTATAACAAACCCGACAGTAATTCCTACTATTAGTCCAATTGCAATTTGATCAAATAAGACTCCATATATCAGACCAAATCCAAAACCTATTGCTATACCAACAGCTACAAAATCAATTTTCGTCTTACCCACACTAATATGCTTAGTCAAGCTCTTTCGACCTGTTCACCTTTGAGCATTTTTTTCAATTTACTTAATTCAGCGCCCGATTTAATAACTCTTTTTAATACAAATTCTATGGGGAAAATCATGAGTGCCGTACCTACATCCACGGCGAAATCTATAACCGGAGTACTTTCAAAACCCAATGAATCACCTGCAAGTGTTTGTAAGAATTCGATAATTAAAACCAGGGTTAACAGTGTCAGACCCTCAGCCAACAAAAAATATTTTCCTTTTGTTTCACCGTGGTTGAGTCTGGCCGATCCAACAACAAGTGCAACAAACAAAATAATTTGAATGGCGTAAAACCAGGGTCTTTGCCAGTAAGGTGTATTGACGCCAAAGGAAAATTCCTTGCTTTCTTGCACCTCCCCAAAAACATCTCTTGACCGAGCAATCATTTCATAATTTCCCGGAGGGAGATAATTAAAATCGACAGTGTTACTGCTATTCCAAGCAGACCAATCTTCCATTAGTCCAACCAATTTATACTGATATTCTACTTGAGAAATACCGAGGTAATCAGGTCTGGATAATTCAAAATGGATTGAATTATTTTCATAACTGAATTTTATATCACCTGTTCTTCTTATTTCACCTTCTGGGTTTCTCACTGCACGGATAAACATTTTATTGTTAAGTGCCATTTCCTGCCCCTGTTCCCTATCAAACTGATAGAGCTGCTTATTGGCATCTATTATCCATAGGTTTCCATCCACCTCATCAATAAAAGTCATGTCTTTGAACATTCCCAATAGTTGATAAGTATCTATTTCGTTGTCCTCATCAATTCGGCTCCAGGATTGCCCATCAAAAACCCAAACAATTCCATTGGTTTGCTGAAGATGTTTCATCGGTCTCCCAAGACGTTTAAACAACGCACTGTCGGGTTTGACTGCTCCACTGACTTCATCAAAGTAAAAATAGCCCGATGAGTTGATCAGATATATCTTGTCATTAATCACTGTCCCTCGTACATGATCTATATATTGATTCGGTATTTGGGCGAATGGTAAACTACCAAGGTCCAACCCTTCCGGGTCGAATTGATACAGCGAATTAGTACTCACCACCCAGATTCGACCCACATGGTCACTGAAGATATTAACAATAATCTCATTGCTAACCTCAAAGGAAGCAGACTCAATCCAGAGGTCATCGAGCAATTCGAAAACCTTGATGCGGTGATCGTCTGTAGCCAACAACAAGTATTGCTCAGTTGCAAAAGCGTGAAGAATAGATTCATCATGAACCAAATTGGCCACACTGTCAGTTATTTCATACAATCCAGAACTGCTGACTGCCAACAGATGATCTTTAAATTGCAGTAACTGCTTGGTTTTGGAATCGAGCCCATCAACCTTTTTAAATAAAAACCTCGATGATATCAATTCTCGTTTTACCCTACGTACATACCTCGTGTTCTCATCAGGCTTGCCCTTGATATTCTTTACTTCCCCTCCCGAAAATGGATCCGATATCTTCTCAATAATTCGTCCGAAAAGACCCTTTTTGGGCTCTTCCTCTGACTCTTGTTCAGTAGAAGTGGATTTTTTCTTTTTAAATAGTTTGCCCAATAAACCTTTTTTCTTGCCTGATTGCGGCTGTTCCTCGGCTTTAGTTTGTGTTGGTTTAGCGGCTGGCTTTTTAACACGCTTATTTATTCGTTCTACAGTATAGTAGACGTTATTACGGAAACGCTTTTCCTGATCGAAATAAAAAACACCACTACTAGTTGCCACGTAGGTTTTACCCATTTCCCTTGTCATGGCTAGAAGATTCCCGTTAATACCCGGGTAATTAGAAAAGCTTAGAATTGGCACATCCGGGACCACCCTGGTTAGACCATATTCATGAGCCATCCATAAACCATGTTCATTGTCAGAAACAATTGCCAGGACTTCATTATCAGGTAAACCACTGTTGTAGTTAATTTCATTAATGATGCTATCCTTTTTTCTGTCAATGATTAAACAACCCGCTTCGAAAGTGCTGACTGCGAATATATCTTCGGAGATCCAGGTGCCATCGTAAGCATAGTAATCATTAGAAACAATCTCTTTGGAGACTTTCAGTGTTTTAAATGTCGAGTCTTCTCTAAGAATATATAGTTGATTTAATGTAGTGCCGAACAGGTACTCCTCACGAGAAGGATGTTTAGCAACAAATTGTACTTCAGAGAAATCCGGTAATTGAAATTTTGTAGGTTCAAGTATAAAGTCGTTTAAAATATAAAGGTGAGACTCCGATTGTGCAAACACCTGATCTTTCAATCGAAAGAGACTCAGAAAATATTCTCCCGCAGGATTGAGAATTATTCTTAACTCATTATTTGATCGATTATACCTGACAATTTTGTTCTCACTGAGAAAGTAAACAAAATCACCGGTGATCATGGTCTTATAAAAAAGGTCATCAAATTTTTGGTCACCCGCCAAAGAGATAAATTGGAAGGTATTATCGAGGTAATCAAAATATCCAATATCATTAACCCCTCCGCTAAAAATGATTTCATCCTTACTTATATCGAGGGATAATAGAGCACCCGGAGCTGGCGTGTAGTCCCAGTGTTCGCCATCAAATTGAATCAAACCCGAGCGATTGGCCATACTCAAAAGCCCATTGGCATCCACTGCTATGTCAAAATTAGAATTGTCTAACCCAACTACGTCAGGCTTAAAATGTGTAAGGAGATAATCCCCCTTTTGAGCGGCAGCTTGAAACTGTGAGATACAGACAATTAATAGTAATATATATTTCATAATAGAACATTATCATTCAATCCATTCAGACACTAATGTATTATCCTTTAAGTAATCAAAAATGGTTAAGGTTCGGAGGATGTTACAATGTGAAATAGAAATGACTCAAAGTTGAATGGATAAGTTCAAAAAAAGTATTAAAAAATGATCAAAGGATTCTAGCTGAGCTCATCGAAACTGCCAATTATGTGGATTGGCTGACCC
>JAJCYL010000542.1 GCA_029262955.1 Cytophagales bacterium
TTTTATGTTCTTCATTTTTGTAAGTGAATGTTACCTAAAAAGTAACTGACCAGCCAAATTGCCAGATTCTAGGTTGTGGAGATGCCCCATCATCCGTACCTGTCGACAGAGGAAATTCACCTTTCTGGAAGCTTTGTGATCTTGTCACCTCAGGATCAAATCCGGAATAACCTGTAAAAGTGGCCAAATTTTGAACTCCAAAATAGAATCTCGCTCGTGAGACAAATCCATCCAATTGATTTTCCAAAATTGAAGATGGAATTGTATAACCAATTTGAAGGTTATTAATTCTCATAAAACCAGCATCTTCAATCCATCTGTCAGAAAATCGATTATTTCCGTTAGGATCATCTTCCGTAAGTCTCGGAATACTATTACTGGTACCATCACCCGTCCATCGTTTTAATACAGTTGATTTAAAATTGGCATTTCCAGACAAGGATTCAAGCTGGGAACGAGCCTGATTGTAAACCTGAATATCACCTACACCACGAAGCTGAACGGATAAATCAAAAGCCTTATAACCAACGCTAAATGTGCCGCCGTAGTAAAATCCAGGTAGGGGGCTTCCTAAATTAGTTCGATCCTCTGAATCAACATCTCCATCTCCATCTACATCCACAAACCTAATATCTCCAGCTTCTGCACCACTAGAAAATGTATCAGTTAAAGCGCCATCAGCCTCACCCTGGTTTTGATATAAACCGTCAGTCTTAAAACCAAAGAAATGCCCGAGACTTTGGCCTGCAATTGTCTGGTGGGTCTGTCCACCACCAATTCCTGATATAATTTGAGAAACTTGTCCCAAATTCCTGACTTCATTATTCACGGTTGTTACATTACCACTGATACTGTAAGTCCAATCTCCAATCGAATTTTGATAGGCAGCTGCTAACTCTATTCCATTATTTCGAATTTCACCCACATTGGCATCGGCTGGAAGGAAGTAACCTGATACAAATGGTAGTGGCAGACCAATAAGTACGTCCTTACTGGTTTTCTGATAGTAATCAAAGGTTACTTGAAGCTTGCCCTCGAATAAACCGATATCAGCTCCAATATCAAACTGATTACTAGTCTCCCATTTGAGAGCAGCATTTGCAAAATTCACCGGTACCGGACCTCTAACTGGTGTTTGCCCTTCACCCAGAACATAGAAGATATTGGTCGATACTGCACTGAGGAAAGCAAAATTTACACCGGTAAACTGGTTGCCGGATTGCCCCCAGCTACCTCGAATCTTAACATCGTCGAACAAAGTATTGGTAGGAAAGAATGCTTCTTCAGAAAGTCTCCACCCCAGTGATATTGAAGGGAAGATGTCATCTCGATTGTTTGAAGCAAACCTTGAGGTTGCATCTCTTCTCATATTGAAAGTTGCAAGGTATTTCCCATTGTAGTTATAATTAATCCTACCAAGAATACCTTGTAAGGACCACTGATCAGCTTCGTTACTGGCCGATACCAATGCGCCGGTAGAAGCAAATTTTATGTCCGTATTAAACAATTCATTACCCTGTACTCTAATCTTGTCAAACTTAAAATTAGTTTCTTCATATCCTAATAGTATACTAAGGTTGTGATCACCAAAACTGCGTTCATAAGTAAGTGTATTGGCCCAATTAGTAGTTTGTTCCTCTGGTCGTGATTGTACTATACGAGAAGGTTGAAATTCCTGACCATAGTCTACTTCCTCCTGAAAGAATTCAGCACTGCCAAAATTTCGATCAATACCACCTGACATTCTGAATTTAAGTCCCTCTATTATTTCAAACTCTCCATAAAGATTACCGAGAATCTTAAAAGTACTGATGGTTGTCTTATTAACTCTTTCGTCTGTTCTCAGTAGCCTATTTGACGCAAAACCCTCACCTAAATTAGCTACAGTCTCCTGATTAAAGCCGAAAGGGCCATTTACATCAAATGGTTGAAAATATGGTGCATTAAGTGAACTCTGAAAACCAGCAAATAGACCTCCACCTTCGGATTGCGTCAACCGATCTGTATCAGAAATTAAAATTGACTCTCCGAATTTGAATCTGTCTCCTACCTTGATATCCGAATTCGCTTTAACCGAAAACCTTTCAAAGTCCTGGCCCGGTTCGATGCCCTCAGCAGTTAGATAACCTCCTGAAATAAGATAATTGGCATTTTCTGATCCTCCGGTTACTGAAATATTATGGCTTGACCTATTCCCGCTTCTAAAAACCAAATCCTGCCAGTCAACATCAGGGTTACCACTGAACTGAGTCAGGTCACGACCAAGCTGGCCCTGAATATCAATGTACTCCTGGGCGTTTAGGACATTGATTCGATCACGCACTTTTGCCTGACCAGCATAGCCACTATAAGTAACTTTGGGTTTGCCTGCTGTGCCTCTTTTGGTAGTTACAATTATCACCCCGTTTGCTGCTCTTGCTCCATATATAGCAGCCGCAGAAGCGTCTTTCAATACATCTATGGATGCAATATCCTCAGGATTAATACCAGCCAAAGGATTAGAGTCCGTAGTAGAAGATGTATTTACTGTGATGTTGGTTGTCTGCACGATAGGCACACCATCAATCACCCACAAAGGCTGGTTATTGCCTACAGTTCCAACTCCTCTTATTCTCACATTAATTGGAGCTCCAGGGTCTCCGCTTCTGTTGGTAATATTGACACCCGCAATCGTACCGGCCAAAGCCTGGTCCGGACTGGTAAAGGGTCTGTTTTCTATCAAGTCAGCTTTTATGCCACCCACAGCACCAGTAACATTAGCCTTTTCCTGCGTACCATATCCCACTACAACGACTTCAGCCAATGTTTTAAAGTCCGCTTCTAGTGAAATAGAAATAGTTGATTGATTGCCAATTGTTATGGTCTGTGATAAAAAACCTACATAAGAATAAGTAAGTGTTTCCGCATCTGCTGGCACTTGAAGGGTATACTGACCATTGAAATCAGTAATGGTACCTTGGGATGTCCCTGTAACCACTATATTAACCCCTGGTAGTCCTTCACCATCTGAAGAGGTGACTGCGCCATTAATAGATTTTTGTTGGCCATTGGCAATAAATGACAATGCCAAGAAAAAGCTGAGAAATGGCAAGATTGTTTTGTGTAATTGTTTTCTCATAGTCTTCCTTTTTTCTGATTATTTCACTTCTTTAATAAAACTAAATATTAATGTTTTCTTTTCAAACCTTTCGTTATTATATTTTTTCTTTCTTTATCTTATTTTTCATCTCACAAATAAAAATTTGAGGGATAGTAAGCAATGTTTCGAAACTACCTCCCGTTACAATCCTCTTTCAGTACTCTTCAGATCCTTGTGATTCAACTAAAGTATTCTATGATAGTCTATGCTATTATTAGCAATAATAAAAATTTACTATTTAAGATCAAAATCCCACATTAGATCAGTCCATTTTTTCTTCAGGTTCTATAGCCAACAATAGTGCCGCTATAACGGCTATAGCAATTCCAACCGCCTTAATTGTTCCTGGTACTATTGCCAAAACAATCATTGATATAATTGATGTCAACAAAGGTGCACCTGCATTGGTCAATGGGGATACAACCATGGCTTTACCATACCTAAATGCGTATACCAGACATAACGCACCTATCGAATTCAAAATTTGAGTTCCAGCAGCGAGATAGGGACCATTTAGTCCCCAATTAACAGGTTGTGTGAAATCCGTCATAACTATAGAAATCGGAATTAGCAGAATTCCTGCAACCATCATATAAAAGAATATACTCTCTGCGTGCATAGTCTTATTGGAAAGTTTCATAAAATAAGCTTGAAATCCCCAGGCGACAAGTACCAGTAAAGCCAAAATAAACCAAACAAATCCTTCCTCATCCGACTCTCCAGCTGTATAATTTAATAATGGTAGGGAGCACAATGCCAATACAATCCCTATCATACCTAACCAACCTGTTCGTTCTTTTAGAAAGACGTATGACATAATGATCGTGACAACCGGAGATAAGGAAATAATTGGAAATATGAGGTAAGTCGGACCAATGTTGATTGCATGAAAAAGCAACATTTGTCCACCAGAACCCAATAATCCAACTATTGAACCATATAGAATTGATTTTTTGTCATACTGTAGATCCCAATTAACCAGTTTCAGAGCCACAATTGCCGGGGGAATCATGGTAAGAGCCCACACACAGTATACGAGCGTTTCTGGAAATCCATTTTCAGCAGGCAATCCTGCAAATGCGCCCCAAATACCCCAAAATACTGTTGCTACCAATGCATAAATTAACCAAAGTTTCATACGTGCGGCTTTTTAAAAATTAAGGTCTACATTAAATTTCGTTTCAAAGTCAAAGAACCATCATCGTTTAATGGTTGATGGCAAGCCCAGGAAACAGGATATCTCTGCCCCTTAACCTCAATTTCACAACTCAACCTTAGTCCTTCCCATGGAGTATTCTTTGGTAGTGTCAACTGCACCTGCCTCACTTTTCCGGGAAGCGGATATCCAGGATCTATACTGCCCCCTACTTTAAAAGAGCGGTTTTTATCACCAACATAAATACGCAACGCCCCAGGTACTCCAGCTATACCATCATTCACTAATCCCAGAATAAGGTGTGGATATTCATCTTCAAAAAACCATATCCAGGATGGTCTTACCCTATAGCCTATTGATCTTGCCAAATCATCGATTGCATTAGGAAACTGATTATAGTAGTTCATTAAGTTGTCGGCAGATATATTGTGCCAATTCCACAATGAACAATACGTTGGGCTCACATCTTTTATATGAGATATAATTTGATCTGTTTTTGGTATGCCTTCTGAAATTTTAAGTGTTTCAGGAGAACCATCTGAAATACCATTTTCAATGGTGGCACCAATCCATGGAGGCCGGTTACTTAAAGCATCAATTTGAGGATTTTCTATGAAGATTGTGTCCGTTCTTATCCAATTATGAGATCTTATAGTGCGATCCAACACCTCGGAATTACCAACATTACTGTAATCAGGCTGAGTATTTGTGGTTAATGGAGTTTTGTTCCAGTTTGAAGCCTGATGTTCAAACATCTCAATTGAGGTCTTTTCTGCAGTTAAATAATCTGGAAACGGATTCCCAGTAAATGGCCAGGTGTGTCCTTCTCCCCAAAATCCATACATATATGTATCAATGTATTCCACAAGGTCGTTTCCATTGTATTCGGAAGACAATAAATCGTCCAACTCCTTAAAAGCTCTCATGAACGCTGGATGATCATATCTTGGTGCAGAATGAACCTTCCCGGGAATGCCAATTTCAGCTGTGGTGCCCAACTTGACAAATGGAATCTTATCTACCAGAAAATCCGGGACTGAGTGTCCTTCAATCACCGGACTCATTAACTGTACTCTTATTCCAACTCGCTTATTATATTTTTTTGCCAGATCAAAAGTGATTTTCCAATGCTCTGGGAATTCTAACTTTCCTGGCCTCTTTTGTATATCTCGCCAATCTACTCTGATATACAATTTATCCCCCAGTGGTAGCCTGGCCAATTTATCTATTGACTCATACAGGGTTTCACCTGAAACTTTTGGTGGACCAACTTCATCACATATATAGGTGACCATCCCCATTCCAAAATTTGGCACTTTTTCAGTGGTTGCAGAAGTAATCATCACGACATCACTTCCAGCTGCGTTTGCTCCAGGGCCATAATTCGCAAATGGTCCTTGAAATAATCTGTTACTAATCTTCGGTGGAGGTCCAAAGTCGTAACCATCCCAATTGTGGGAAGGAATTTTTCTATCCAATGACGATGCTTCTGGCCTCAGGGTAGAAACAAATCCTAAAGCGGATGATTTTAGAATAAATGACCTTCTCTTCATCATTACTTAAATTCGAAGCCTAAACATAAGCAATAATAACTTTTCGCAATAATACAATCTTTCGTTTTGTTGTTATTCTTATAAAGCAGTCCGCAAATTGATGAAATCTCTCTGATCTGAGAAAAAACATCAAAAAGGAATAGGTCCAATTCAGCCCTTTGTGGTGCTTGTAGTAATGATACTTTGAAGCTGTCTCCGGGGTCGTGATAAGAATTACGCTATAATAACCTCTACTCCAGCATCCTCGAGGTTTTTTCTGTCTTCAGCAGAAATCTTTGAGTCCGTCACAATTTTATCAATCTTTGAAATACTGCATATGAAGGCAAAACTTCTTTTGCTGAACTTGCTTGAATCAGTAACTAATATTACTTCATTAGAAACCTCTATCATACACTCATTTAAATGTGCTTCCTCAATATTGGGAGTAAATACACCTTGTTTGCTATCCATCCCATCAACACCCAAAAACAATTTATCGACATTGAAGTTTTTTAAACTTTTTTCAGCCATAGGTCCAACGAGTGATTGTGAATTTTTTCTCATAAATCCACCGGGCATTATTAAATTAATGTTGGCCTTGTTCATCGAAAGCACCGCAATATTTAGGGCATTAGTAATAATAGTAAGGTCGGCAACTTCATCAAAGTTCTTGACCATTTCTGCTGTTGTCGTTCCAGAGTCTACAATAATTATTTCCGAATCACTGACCAGACTTGCTGCCTTCCTTCCAATTCGTAGTTTTTCCTCAAAATGTATTTTATCTTTCTCTGAAATCCCGTAATCAACCCCAACTCTCCCCTCGAACTTCATGGCCCCTCCTCTTGCTCGTATGACCAACCTTTTCTGCTCTAGTTGATCAAGGTCATTCCTTATGGTCACCTCACTTACATCGAATTCCTTACTGAGTTCGTGTACAAAAACTTCTCCGTTTTGATTGATCTGTTTTAGTATTTGATTTCGGCGTCCAACTGTGGATCCCTTACTCTTAATACCCATTTATGTGTAGTTTGTATAGCAATAATAATAACATTAATGATTACCTCTTAATCCCAACGAATCGTAAGTATTTATAAGAATAAATCATAACTAAGAAAGTTATTGAAAGTTAGACTATTTATTTTAGTTTTGTTTTAACTGATTTCGTATGGAAACACAAGAAGAAAAGGCTATTAATTATTTAGGGATTAGCAGTGCAGAGCTGCAAACATTAGGAGCCTTTCATACTGCAAAGGAAATTCATCAACAACCAACGGTTTGGAAGAAGATTTACAAGCAGATTTATGAAGAACGACAGGAGTTAAAGAATTTCTTAGACCGAGCAAAACAAAAAACAAATTCAATAATATTAACTGGTGCCGGTACTAGTGCATTTATCGGATTGTCCCTCAGGGGCACCTTCCGAAACAAACTCCAGCAATTGACTGAATCCTTATCCACTACTGATATTGTTTCGCATCCCGAACATTATTTCATCAGGGATTCACCTCCTTTAATAGTATCATTTGCCAGATCTGGTAATAGCCCCGAAAGTCAGGCCGTT
>JAJCYL010000543.1 GCA_029262955.1 Cytophagales bacterium
AAATGTCAAGACAGGCAGGTCATGATGTGAATCCGTACCTGTATCTCCATGCCCCGGGAAATGCTTGGCCGTGACAATTAGCCCCGCATCCTGTAGTCCTTTCATGTATTCGAGACCCTTGTTAGATACATTCTCCTTGACCTCTCCAAATGATCTGAAACCGATCACCGGATTGTCGGCATTGTTATTTACATCAACAGAAGGCGCAAAATTGATTTGAACCCCCAATCTTGCTAATTGACGACCGATCTCAACTCCCATTTTATAGATTAACCTGTCATCCTCAATAGCACCCAAGCCCATCTGATAGGGATAACTAATTGTTGAATCCAACCTCATACCCACCCCCCACTCTGCATCCATGGCAACAAAAAGTGGCAGTTCAGACTTTTCCTGTAACCGATTAGTAATCAAAGCCTGCCTCACCGGCCCACCCTGAAAGAAAATCACTCCTCCAATTTTATATGTACCAATCAACGACTCTAGATCTAAAACATGCTGTTCATCTCGGTTGGAGAAAGCACTCACCATAAACAGTTGACCAATTTTCTCTTTTAGAGTCATTTGACTCATTAAAGAATCCACCCATTGACTTCCTTGATTTAGAAAATAAGGGTCAATTTTTGGGGGTACCAAGAATGGCTGAGCAGTGGTCAGTAGTGTAGACAGGACGAACACACTCGGTAGGATGATTCTTTTAGTTAAGCTCAAAACCATTTTGATAATTATTGAAGACCCAATCACCTCATAAAATTAGGATGATTTATAATCTTCACTACCAAAAATCACTTGATTCTCAAAAAGAAAAACATTTGCCCATAAATAACTGTTGAAGGAAGAATTGATGGGGCATCAGATTCCGACAACTTTATAGATGGTAATTTCAATGTGACTTATTGCCCGGAGTAAAACAACCTTGAGACTATGTTTCAATATGATACAGTACCGTGCCATATTGAAACATTAAGACCCTTAAAAAGAAATTAAATAACTCATAATCAATCACTTGAGTTCGGCATTTATATTGTAGTGCTTTACTCAAATCTGGATTAATGCTACATAATTATCTAATTGTCGCCATAAGAAATTTATTACGGCACAAAGTACTTTCAATAATCAACATTCTTGGCCTTAGCCTTGGCCTCGTCGGCTTTATATACATCGCAATTTTCATTCATTTTGAAAATAGCTTTGATGAATATCATGCTGAAAGCGATCTAATCTACAGAGTAAATCTAGGCCCTCTGGATGAGAATCAATATACCTATGCCATAACACCCGGTGTAATGGCTCCGATTTTACAAAGAGAGTATCCCGGTATTGCGTCGTTCGCCAGATTTAGAAGATTTCCTTCCCTCATCTCATTTGGAGAAAAGCAATTCTATGAAAATGAATTCTACTTTACGGACTCTTCAGTATTTGAGGTTTTTGAATTTAACTTCATTGAAGGGTTGCCAAATAAAGCACTCACAGATCCTAATTCAATCGTCTTAACATCCTCCAATGCAACCAAGATCTTTGGAAGAGACAATAATTTGCTGGGAGAAGTGTTGCGAATTGACAATCAACTCAACTATAAGGTCACAGGTATTATTGAAGACTTACCTCCCAATTCACATTTTCCCATAGATTACCTGGTATCGATTTCAAGCATTCCCAGTCATCATAACATCCCCTTAAAAACCTACCAGATTACTTCGTGGTATGCCCACTATTTCTATACTTATATCCGCCTTAATCCGCAAACCGACCCAACAGAACTTGACCTACAACTAAGAGATGCCGCCAAATATCATTCTGATCCTGAGAACTATGAACTCTACGGAAGAAACATGGGTATCTATCTCCAACAGCTCAGTAAAATTCACCTGAATCCGATCAGAGGGGAAATCAAACCGCAGGGCAGTCAAACTACCCTTTACATTTTAGGGGCGGTTAGTGCTATCATATTATTATTAGGGTCTTTTAACTACGCAAATCTAACCACAGCTCAATCCCTGAAAAGATCAAAAGAAGTTGGTCTGCGAAAAACATTAGGTGCGAACAGAGGTCAATTGATCCAGCAATTCCTCACTGAATCAATTTTGACAACTGTTATTTCTTTAGCTTTTGCTCTCACTTGTATTCAATTGACCATACCAATATTCAATAATCAATTTGAAACCCAACTAGGCGTATGGGAGCACCATAATATTTCAATAATTGCATTTGCAATTTTCACCTCTTTATGTACTGGAGTCGCCGGTGGCATTTACCCCGCCTTGATCATTTCATCCTATAAACCTGCTTCTACCTTGAAAGGCGTCGAAAGGACTAAAAGAGGCCTCACTTTTCGAAAGTCAATCGTATTGGTACAATTTATCATTTCGATGATATTGATCTCCTCAACAATTGTTATCTACAAGCAGGTAAGTTTTATGAGAAATTCGGAGTTAGGTATTGATACTGAACACATTCTTGTAATTCCGACCAACGGAAATTCAGAAATGATTGCTAGATTTCCGCAGTTCAAAAAGCGCATTCAACAATTGTCCCAGGTGCAACATTCCACCATCTGTGAATTAACCCCTGGTGATGCTTTTGGTGGGATCGTGGCTCGCTTTGAGGGAATGGATAAGAATAGAAGTTTCCCAACAACTGGTGTAAGCTTCGATTACATGAAGACATTTGGTTTGAAAATAATATCCGGAAGGGATTTTGATTCAAGGATTGCCTCTGACTCGATAGAACGAGTAATTATCAACCGGACTCTTTCTTCCCAATTGGGATGGTCGCCTGATGAGGCGATTGATAAGTCTTACGACTTTGGAGGAGACAATGAGACGCCTGGTAGGGTAATTGGTGTAATGGAGGATTATCATTTTAATTCGCTGAAATCAGCCATTTTTCCAACCGTTTTAGTAATAAGTCCCAATTTCTTTGATAAGATATCGATCAGATTAAAGGCGGGTCAAACGCAATCTGACATAAAGGACATAGCAAACGTTTGGAGCGAAGTTTTACCTTCCTGGCCGTTCGAATACTATTTTGCTGATGATCATTTCAATAGACAGTATAAAACTGAAGAAAAATTAGGTGGCATTATGCTCTCTTTTGCAACGATTGCAATGATCATAGGTGGTCTTGGATTGTTAGGAATTGTCCTCATCAATACTCGTCACCGATTAAAAGAGGTTTGTATTCGAAAAACCCTGGGAGCAGGACTGCTTAATATTTTGAAAATTCTATCTTCGGAATACCTCCTTATCCTATTAGTAGGTTTTCTTATCAGCTTACCATTGTCTCATTATTTAATGAATATTTGGCTAGATAATTTCGCATATCGAATGGCCTCTCATTTAGAGATTGTTCTCTACTCTCCTATTCTCATTGTCCTCACAGCCTTGGCTACTATTTTCGTGCTTTCTTTAAAATCTGCGAGAACTAATCCGGTAGATGTGCTAAGAAACGAATAAGGCTCAGGGTTTGTCTATTTTTGTAGCAGTAATTCTAACTGCCTTTAATGTCCTGGGAATTCTATATCAATCAATTTAAGAGTTATTTAAAAATTGAAAGAGCGCTATCTGAAAATTCCATAGAAGCCTACCTTCACGACGTTGAACTCCTAAATAGGTATATAAGTACAGAAGCTGAGGGCATCACCCCCCTGGAAGTTCGTAGCACACATCTGCATAATTTTTTGGAGTTTGTTGGACAATTGGGATTGTCTGCGCACTCTCAAGCCCGAATCATTTCTGGAATGAAATCTTTCTTCAGATATCTTGTGTTCGAAGATGTGATTAAGGAAGATCCAACCACCTTAATTGACACCCCAAAATTAGGCAGGAAATTGCCTGACACACTCAGCTACCATGAAATAGAATCCATCATGGAACAAATTGATCATTCGACACCTGAGGGTACGAGGAATAGGGCAATGCTTGAAACACTCTATAGCTCAGGGCTCAGGGTTTCTGAATTAACCTCGCTTCGTTTGAGCAATATCTATTTCGATGTTGGATTTATTAGGGTCATAGGCAAGGGAAGTAAAGAGCGACTTGTGCCAATTGGCAAACCGGCTCTGAAATACATAAAACTTTATTTAGAAGGCGTCCGAAGCCATATGGAAATTCAGAAAGGGCACCAAGATTTTGCATTTCTTAACCGGAGGGGAAAACAACTTACCCGTGTAATGGTGTTCACGATAATAAAAAATCTCACTACCAAGGCTGGCATTTCCAAAAATGTAAGCCCACATACCTTCAGGCATTCATTTGCAACACATCTTATTGAAGGAGGCGCAGACTTAAGAGCAGTACAGGAAATGTTAGGGCATGAGTCTATTACTACTACCGAAATCTATACTCATCTGGATCGTGATTATTTAAAACAGGTAGTAAGGGAATTTCATCCGAGGAGTTGAGATCATACCTTTGTTGTACAACTGTTTTTTTAAGTCTTCCGAAGGATGACTTGACGGCCTTACTGCATTCCGTTAAATTTGAATGATGTCCTCTTATAAATTCACTGATTCCGAGGAGTTTGAGGTTTTGTCTAAACGAGAAGGGTCCTGCATCCAGGCACCAGAGACTATTCATGTATTAATGGATTGTTAGAATTGAATATTATTGAATAAGTGGCCGTGTCACAGGCACTCGATTTATTAAGAGTTTCAAGTGCTCTTTCAGAACACTTAAAACAACATAAGGTAGTGGCCAGTGCTATTGCGGATTTAAAAGCAATGCGTGAATAGTCTCACGAAACGAAGGTAAGTCTATTGGGAGTGATTCAATCAACTCTTCTGTAGGTTATCAATTGCTTGGGCTATTCAAAGATGTAAAATATCATCATGAGGAAATGTAGTACGGTGCCAGCCATGACGAACAGGTGCCAGATGAAATGCGAGAATTTCATACGAGTATCGACTATGTAAAATACTATTCCAATTGTATAGGCAAATCCACCTACCGCTAAGAGCCAAAAAGCCTGATCCGGTAAAGCGGCTTTTACAACGTCAATTTTGAAGATGATGATCCAGCCCATGACAGCATAAAGTATCGTAGATAAAATGTTGAATCGACCGGTGAAAAAAACTTTGAGCAAAATCCCGGACACTGCCATCCCCCACTGAATGCTGAAAAAGATCCACCCAGTCACTCCTCCAATGGAGATAAGCAAAACAGGAGTATATGTACCCGCGATTAAAAGAAAGATCCCACAATGGTCCAAGATATTGAAGACTCTTTTTGCGGTCGTATGTGTCAGGCCGTGATAAAGTGTAGAAAAAGTGTAAAGAGAAACTAAGCTTAACCCATAGAAAAGTGCACTGAAAAGGCTCCAGTTCTTTTCGCTTTTCGCTCCTAAAATCAACAGCACTACAAATCCACCAATCGCGCATAGGGCTGTGATTCCATGCGAAATTGAGTTGGCGATTTCTTCACCGGTAGATTGTTTTTTTTCATTGCTCATTACTGTCAATCTAAAGAACTCAGTGACATAAATATATGATCCAATATGATTAATGAATAAAACACAACAATGTTCTCATTTATACACCGTTGTCTTCGTTATATTTATAATTCAAAGTCCAACCGTGTATAATGGTTATGGATTTTTTCCATAGCCTTTATTTAGTCTCACAAAACGCACCTTCCTCTCTTCAACTAAAACGAAACACATATTCAACTAAAAAGCATTCCTTTTTGGTTACCCTGTTCATTTAAGTCTTCTGAAGGATGACTTGACGGCCTTACTGCATTCCGTTAAATTTGAATGATGTCCTCTTATAAATTCACTGATTCCGAGGAGTTTGAGGTTTTGTCAAAACGAGAAGGGTCCTGCATCCAGGCACCAGAGACTATTCATGTATTAATGGATTGTTAGAATTGAATATTATTGAATAAGTGGCCGTGTCACAGACACTCAATTTATTAAGAAGTTTCAAGTGCTCTTTCAGAACACTTAAAACAACATAAGGGAATTAAGTCTCACAAAACGAATGAAAGCAATACGATTAATCTTTATTCTCTTCACAATGATCTCAGTCAAATCGGCATATTGTCAGCACAACCCAACTGACAATTTCATTAATGAGTATCTTCAGGCTTGTAAGGCAGATTCGTATAAAGCATTCATGTCAGCCAATAAGGGATTGGAGATTCTTGCCGCTAGGGTAGGTAATTATCATGAAAGAGCTCTCAATAACTTCAATAAAGCCATAGAACTTGATACCATGTATTGTGATGCGTATTTTTTGGCTGGATCGATGTATAGGATTTTAGGAAAGCCCGAGAAAGCCATTGAACTAGCCCGCAAATCAAACGAGATAAATGAAAATCCATCGGCATGTGTGACAATCGGTAATGCATACATTTTACTTGAACAATCTGACACCGCAATTGATGCATTCGATAAAGCTATATCACTTGAACCTGGTGCCATTGATGGATACTATGGAAAGGCTCAGGGTTTATATCATTTGGAGAAATTCTCGGATGCGATATCCACACTAGAAGATGGCAATAGAAATGTTGACAATGTCATTCCTTACAATAAACCTAAAATTGAAGTTCTTCTTGGTAAAGTGTATTTTAAGATAAATGATCCGAGGGCAATGGCTACCTTATCAGGTTCTAAGGGCAAACTTGCTAATGATCCGGAGGGCAGTTATTTTTTGGGCAAACTGTATCTAGACAAAGACAGTAAGAAGAAGGCAGAGAAATATATAATGCAGGCTAAAGGTTTAGGTTATGAAATTGAACCTGACGTATTAAAAATGCTTCAGTCCAATTAACCCTAGTCCCAGTAAACGAACGTTAAATGCGTTAACCTGTCTCTAATTATATTTATCGATCTCGATAAATGCACAATCAGTGATTATTTCCGATGGGAGATTTATCAAAATAGCTTACATCAATATGAATTATTAGTACCGATTCATTTGGGAGATTCATGAAGAAGAATCTGGCATTGTAGATCTTAAAGTAAGTTTTCAGTCTGTTTGGCTTTCAGACTATTCAATCGCATGTTCCATATTAGAACCAACCATATGATCGATACTAGGACTACACCATAGTCGTAATAAATGACAACCATAAATGGTATTAGATTGAATGATAAAAGCACCAATCCACCTATTAAATACCCCAGAGCTGCATAGTACTTGATTTCAAAGGGAGACAATCTGCCAAAGCCATTCCTATTGAGGCGATTGTTGTGTGCAATTACGCCTGCATATTCCAGAGAAGATTTCATACCCGTAAACAGAATCACTGCAAAAAGTGAAGAAATGTAAAAGAAGAGGAATTCATCATTCTTCTCCATATAACCGAATCGATGTCCAACTAATACTGCAACCAGCATTAACACCAACGCAATCACTGGAGTTGAGGCCAATCCGAAACTATCTCCAAAAACTTTGAAAACGAAATTCTTCACCCGATCACCTACGAATATGATGATAATAACAAAGACCGACATTAGTTGTAATGTCTGGACTAGATGACTTTCAACAGGATACATTATTTCTACAGCCGTATAGTAATTAAAGTCAACGAGTTGTAAGACGAGCATAGAAAGGACGACAAAACTTGCTAATGTGCGTAAATAAGGAGACTTTCTAATTGACACTTCTGAGCGGCGAACCAAATCTCCATACTTAGCTAATTCCGGATCTAACGTCCGAACGAAGAACAAGATGATAAACATAATGGCCAAAGCGACTAACGGGAAGAAGAGCTGGTTCACGCCGTCAATGCCATTAATACTATTGCTCGATACAATCACAAGGATCCAAAAAAGAGGTTTCACGTATTTAGCGACCTTAGCTTGTGGCTCGCTATAGTCAAAATATATAAGCCGTGGCCCTGTGCCCACATTTAAAAAAGAAGAGGCCATCGACGCCATCATCCAATATCCTGCATAGTACGAGGCGTGATGACTTGGAAAGATTAGAGGAAGTAAGGCAAACAAGAAGAAGGCCGCAAAATAACTACACAAAAGGTGATGATAAGCAACTCTTTTCCTAAAATGCTGGAAAAACAAGAT
>JAJCYL010000544.1 GCA_029262955.1 Cytophagales bacterium
ATCGTAAATGTTAATTGCTGTTCCTGTAAGAATATCCTGACAGTTACAGACTCCAGAAAAAAGAAATAAAAAAACAATCGTTACGCTTCTAATAACCATGTTCACTTCTAGTTAAATCCCTCTAAATAAAGTCCAATACCAGGACTCTTTTCAAAACCTGTCTTTATTTCTTTTCCAAAGATAGTTGGCCACCCTAAAAGCCAAAATCGGGTCCAAATTAAATCCTTTATCTCACCCACAAAACCCTCATTTAATTAGGCTTCCCATTTTGTTTTTAGTGCTTATCCCGCATGGCTCCCCACTGGTCTTTTGGAAAAAATTAAAGACTATGAAAGAGCCCTCATTGTATGAACTAATAGGGAGTTTAAGGAACCAAACAGGATCCTTCAAGCTCAACAAACAGTACATCGTTGACTATGCGGTTGACAACTTTTCTAAGCTGCTTAATGCTGCTGCAGTAATTGAAGTATGTAAGATTCTTCAAGAGATCTTCTTCGATGGCCATAGCCTCGATGACAATTTAGAATCTATTCATTTAACGAAAACAAAATATTATAGTCATGCCTGATTATTTCGAGAACTGTAAAAATTATGATGATGCAAGGGCCATTTATTGGGAATTGGCCAAGCAATTCCACCCCGACAAAGGAGGGAAGACCGCAGACTTTCAAGAGCTGCAAAACCAATTTGAGAATTTCAAGCCCCGGGAGGAAAAATTTAAGGGTGAAGCTGACCAGTGGAAAGCCAAAGAGTACGCCAACATTATAGAGCAACTTCTAAAAATTGATAGCTCCATTCTCATTGAAATTTGTGGTTCTTGGATTTGGCTATCTGGAAACACTAAGCCACACAAAGAATCTATTAAGGCCATAGAAACAGGGGAGAGCTATAAAAGAGTTTGGCACCGGAAAAAGGAAATGTGGTATTTCTCACCTAAGAATTACTACAGAGGAAAGGGAAACGGTACAGATTATTCAATGGATTGGATAAGGGGCGAATATGGCTCTAATACCGTGACAGGCTCCAACAGACAGGAAGAAAATAAACCCGCACAGATAACCCACTAAGGCCATGAAAACTATATACCTACATATTCGAGAATTTATCTACGGTTGGGACTGGACAGAAACAGACGAGAATGAAAATGTTGTTTTCTATAACACCAGGGAAGAAGCAGAAAGTGAATTAAACACCTACATCCAGGATGTGAACAGAGAACATCAAAACGGCAACATAGATGAACCTTATCAAGATGATTGCAAGGTTGCCGAAGCTCAAACAGATGGGGATTTAATCACTTGTGAATTTGTTAAAAACCCTTTCAAACTTCACTTAGTTAAGAAGTCTTTACCGCAGAGAACGGTAACGGTCATTTACTCTGATGATAGCGAGATCACCACAAGAATAAACGGTACTGATGCCGAGATATTAGAATACTTCGCAGTAGGCAAATGGTTCAATATCGGCAGCGAAAAAGACAATATGCAGAAAATAAGCAAATGTATAATCCATACCCTCGATATGTTCAAAGAAAAGCTTTTCGAGCTAGCTATTTCTGACTACGGTATGAGTGAAACAGATTTCTACAACGAGGAAATTCAACAGGCTTTTGATGATAATGATTCGCCTGAGATGCTAATGGATTACTTAGCTAAAAAATATGATTTGCAAAACATTAACAACATCACAGGATAATGAGCAGAGTTTCAACCCGTCTTCAAAAAATGCACCAACAAGCCATAGAAATCCTTAAAAAGGATTCTTTGACAACAGACGAAAGATGGTTTGTCTATGAGAATTTCCACGAAGGAGCGGGAAACCTCAATGGCTTATTGGGTGCCTTCTTTACGCCACTTGCGTTAGCTCACGAATTCAGACTTCAAATTGATGGTCACAAAGTGATAGATCTTTGTGCCGGTATCGGGGCATTATCCTTTCATTATTTTCATGGATTCTACCACGAAACCCCGCCCGAAATTACGTGCGTAGAAATTAATCCTCAATTTGTTGAAACGGGTAAGAAACTTTTGCCCGAAGCAAATTGGATTTGTGCAGATATTACCGACCCGGACGTAATTGCAAGTTTATCAACTTACGATTACGCTTATGGAAATCCACCATTTGGCACCATCAATTCAACGTCCAACCGATACCTGAAATATCAGGGGTCTCAGTTCGAATATAAGACCATAGAAATAGCAAGCTATCTATCCTCGATAGGATCGTTTATAATTCCCCAGGAATCAGCACCCTTTCTCTATTCGGGTGTTAATGGTTACCGGTCAAATCATAATAATCCAAAATATCATAAGTTTCACCAGTCCTCCAGGTTAGAGCTCAGTTGTGCAAGTGCCGGTATTGACACCAGTGTTTTTATTAATGATTGGAAGGGGACTACACCCATGGTCGAAATAGTGGACTACGAAAAATCAGGCCATCCGAAGAACCCCTTTAAGAGCATTGGTAAACAAGTAGGAATATTCGCATGAAAATAAAAAAAGAAATACTGGACCTTATTGAGCTTATCAAGCTCGATAAAATACCACAAGATCACCCACTAATAATTTGTGATCGAGATAGCCCGCAGTTTGAAAGCACAATCAGGGAATATGTAAAGCTGAGAACACAGGGTAAAACCGATCATAACCTATTGAAGGGATGCGAAATCAATTTTAACGATCAATAAACAAATGGGACATTACATTAAAAATCTTGAAACAAGTAAACTCGAATTGCACTTCGACAAGCCCGAATATTTGGCTTTGCCCGATGAGCTGAAAAAGGAAATTAGAAGCACCTGTTTATTTTCCAAATATGCAGGAGCCTGGGTGAGCAGATCAAAAAACAATCATTACCGAGCCATTCAGCTAGCCAACAAGTTAGGGCTTGAAAATAGGGGAGAAGAAGGAGAAAAAATCAGCTTTGGAGAGCAAATTGAACGTAAACAGGAAAGAGCCGGGAACCGCGCAGATAGATTCGACGGTTATCTCAGCAATTCAAAGAAAAAACAAGCCGCCTATCAAGCAGAATTCAATAAAATGCGCAAAGATTGGGCTTTCATTACTCAACCTAATATAAACACTTCAGCGGGTCGAGCCTTTACCAATCAACGCAATAAAATTGTTGCCCGATATGAAAAAGGTTTTCGAGAAATGGATAAGCAGAACTATTTCAATGATCGTGCTGCAGCAGCGGAGCATACCGCAGAAGGCAAGCAATATGAAAACGCTGGTTTCCTTGGGCGCCGTATTAAAGAATCAGAGGCCAGAATCAGAGCCTTACAACGTGAAATAGATCCTTATGAAGCTGTCCTGAAGGCAGGAGAAGAAAAGCGTTATATCGACAATAAATATGTTATGGTGGCCCTCTCTGATGATCTGAAAGTAAAGTATGCTTCAAGATGTCTTCAGTACTTCGAGAAAATGGAGGATGAAACCGACAAGCTAAATTTCTATAAAGAGAAATTAGACGCAATCGGAGGGCTTGCCCATACCAAAGAATCCATGAAGGAACAGAAGGCTACCCACCTGGACTATCGAGGAAAAACCTACCCTGTAAAATCCCTTAATGCTAAATCTGTAACCGTTTTGAATTGGCTACAAATCGCTACATGGACTTGGAATGTCCCTTATGGAGAAATCAAAAATACCTATGCTGCTAATGACTTGAAAGTCGTTTTTGATAGGGATGGAAACGAAGTAAAACCAAAGATTAAATACTAAAGCTTATGCCTTATCAGAACAAACAAAATCAATCAGTAGGGGAGGAGTGTTTAGTAAAAATTTAAGAAAACCAGTCAAAACAAGAGGCAATCAAGAAATTAAGTAAATCCGACCTTGAATCCACTAAAGGTATGATAATTCAGTATTTTGGTCTTGATAATGAGAAGCATGAATTAGAAAAAGCAATCATTAACAGATTAAAGAATGATGATCAAAATACTCCAACCAATTAACTTGCGTGGTTATAACTGACTTCATTAAACCATATCGTCTAGGTGAAGGATCCAAAGAGCGAACATTCTCTATTAAAAACGCTGAAGACAAGAAGGATGCCGCCTTTCGTTTCCAGACTGAAGGACCTGAAAATTCTTACTTAGTCCGCATCGAGGAAAGTGCAATTAAGCAGTCAGCCAGCCGGGTCCATGTTCGCTACAAAATCAACAATAGTTTTGATGAATTTATCCTTGCCACTTTAAGAAGAACAGCTTCTTACCAATGAAGCTTTAATTGCTCACTTGGGACTTACAAGAAACAGTTGGGGACGGTTACGGAAGGCCCCTGAGAATTTCCGCTTTTTTGACCTGGTTCAACTCTCTGAATTTCTATCTGTTCCTCTTTCTACGGTCTTTGAGCAAGTGGCAAAAGTTGTTAATCAACGTACAAATGATGGAAAATTAGTACCCATCAGGCAAAAATCAACTCCTTAAGTTACTCAGAAGCGAATATAACGTACAGTAGATCACCTCACAGCCAAATACGCTACTCTCAGACACTTTAAACGTTGTCTGCTGCATTATTTTCCCTTGTTCTCCTTTCTCCACTCCCAGGGAGCCTGAGCACTTTGATTAGCCCACAATCCTTTTTTCGCATTTCGAGCTTTTTTGTATGCCACTTCAAGGTATTTGTCATCAGAAAATTGATCATACCACCAAGCATAGCCACCGGCCACCATTTCATAATTGAAATGTATACCCGCATCAGTGATCACAACGCCTAGCTTCCTTCCATAAGTCTCTCCGGGTTCCAGGTAAACTGTTAATTGCTTCCCCTCCAGGAGTTTTCGTGCGTAATCCCTTGCAGTTATTCCATATTCTTGTTTTGCCTCCGGAGCATCAATGCCAACAACTCTGATTTTGGTTTTATTTCCATTACTCTGAAGCAGAGTAAAAGTATCCCCATCGTAAATGTTA
>JAJCYL010000545.1 GCA_029262955.1 Cytophagales bacterium
CTGGATGACATCCGAGAAATAATGTTTGATGCCGATAAGCAAGAGGCAATCCTTATTAAAACCATAATGACCCAGCCTCCGGCGAGTATTTCTACTCATGAAAAAATGCAATTAGTGATGAACAAGTTTGAATTGACCGAGGCATGGAATCTACCCGTGATTGACGATGGTCAATATTTAGGATTTGTTTCCAAATCACGCATTTTTAATGCTTACCGTCAGAAGTTAATCCGCCAAAACAAAGAGTAGGGCCACTTTTTATTCAACACCGTTTTTCTAACAAGCAAGAATATTGCAAAAATGACTCTTACTCTAAAAGGGTCAAGACCTTATCACTTATCCACAAATATTTGATTTAAATAAATGAGTATAACTTATTGATTTATAGCCTCTTATGCTTTTCTTTGAATATTTTGTGGATAACTCCCTGATTTTGTGGATAAAAACCCCGCTACTTCCTTTGAATTCAAAACAATTAATTCAATTGAGTTTAACATGTCCTTTTTTTCGTGATCTGCGCATTTTTTAAACATTCAAACCAAAGAAATTTAAGTATTACCGGCTATTAACTATTAGAAGTCAAAGTCTTTACCAAGCGGTGTATCCTTTAAAAAAATATAACAATGAGGCTTTTGCGATCTTTTCAAACTTACCTTAATAGTGCAATTTTTCTCTTTGGTATATAACTGTAGGCTTAAAACATAAATTCCGAAATTTTTTTCGGCATGTGATGGTAGTGATTCGTTCCCCACTCTAATTTTGGGTGCGGCATCAAATGGAAAAGTCTTAACGACTTCTTATTGTTGTAACTTCTCTAAAACTTCAATGGCTGCGGCGGCTATCACTGTTCCAGGTCCAAAAATGCAACCGACACCATGGTCATATAAAAATTTGTAATCTTGTTTGGGAATCACGCCTCCAACTACAACCATGATATCCTCTCTACCCATATTTCTTAGGTCTGAAATCAATTGTGGGACCAGGGATTTATGACCAGCTGCTAAACTGGAGATGCCCACGATATGCACATCGTTCTCTATGGCCTGTTTGGCTACCTCTGCTGGCGTTTGAAAAAGAGGTCCAATGTCAACGTCGAAACCAAGATCTGCGAAACTGGTGGCAATAATTTTTGATCCACGGTCATGACCATCCTGACCCATTTTTGCTACTAAAATTCGAGGTCTTCGGCCATCCAATTCTTCAAAATTGTCCGCCATTCCCCTCGCTTTGATATATAATTCATCGTTTTCCACTTCTCGTTGATACACTCCACTTATTGAACGTGTCACCGCCTGATGACGACCAAAAACCTCCTCCATCGCTGTAGAGACTTCTCCCAAAGTAGCTCTTTTTCGTACTGCTTCAACAGCCAGATCAAGTAAATTGCCCTTCCCATTTTCGGCACATTCTCGAATCGCAATGAGTGCAGATGACACTTCTGCGCTATCGCGTGTACTTCTTAGCTCCTTTAGTCTCGCAATTTGACTCTCCCTGACTGCTTTATTATCAATATCCAAAACCTCAATGTCAGTATTGTCTTCAGCCTTGTATCTATTTACACCAACCAAAATTTCTTTGCCAGAGTCAATCCTTGCCTGCTTTCTGGTGGCAGCTTCCTCTATTTTCATTTTTGGAAATCCTGAATCAATGGCTGAAGCCATCCCTCCCATTTTCTCAATTTCTTGAATGTGACTCCATGCTTTTTCAATTAACTGACCAGTGAGGTATTCAACGTAATAGGAACCACCCCAGGGATCAACAACTTTAGTAATGTTAGTTTCTTCTTGTAAAATCAGCTGAGTATTTCTGGCAATACCCGCAGAGAAATCTGTGGGTAAGGCAATGGCCTCATCAAGGGCATTGGTATGTAAGGACTGCGTCCCACCAAATACTGCCGACATGGCCTCAGTGGTTGTTCGAGCAACATTGTTGTAAGGATCTTGCTCCGTCAGGCTCCAACCAGACGTTTGACAATGAGTTCTTAACGCCATTGACTTCGGATTCTGTGGATCAAACTGCTTAATCATTACGGCCCACAAGGCTCGAGCTGCTCTCATCTTAGCGATTTCCATAAAATGGTTCATCCCAATTCCCCAAAAGAAGGATAGCCGTGGAGCAAAATCATCAATGCTCAAACCAGTTTTAAGTCCAGAGCGCACATATTCCAGCCCATCAGCTAAAGTATAGGCAAGCTCCAAATCTGCGGGAGCTCCAGCCTCATGCATATGATATCCGCTAATGCTGATGGAATTAAACTTTGGCATTTTCTCTGAGGTATACTTAAAGATATCACCAACAATCCGCATGGATTGCTGAGGAGGATATATGAAAGTGTTCCTAACCATAAACTCTTTCAAGATATCATTCTGAATCGTTCCTGAAAGCTGTTCAGGCTTCACTCCCTGTTCTTCTGCAGCCACAATATATAGTGCCATAATCGGGATTACTGCACCATTCATCGTCATTGAAACTGACATTTGATCAAGAGGTATGCCATTGAATAAGGTCTTCATATCAAGGATGGAATCAATGGCAACTCCAGCTTTACCCACATCTCCGACCACTCTTTCATGGTCAGAGTCATATCCCCGATGCGTAGGTAGATCAAAAGCCACCGATAGGCCTTTTTGACCACCAGCTAAATTTCTCCGATAAAAAGCATTTGATTCTTCGGCAGTTGAAAATCCGGCATATTGTCTAACAGTCCAGGGCCGCTGTGTATACATGGTGGGATAGGGGCCCCTTAAGAAGGGTGCATAACCAGCACCAAATCCCACATGGGAGTAATTTTGAATGTCTTCTTTGGTGAACTGAGATTTTATGTGGATGTTCTCTGCGGTGTCCCAGGCCTCCAATTCATCCAGTGGTTCGTTGATTGAGATTTTCCCTTGCCCCCAATCAATTTTTGGAAAATCAGGTCTCATATTTCGCCCTCCTGTTCATACTGGCTGGATAACCGAAAAGCATTTGGATCAAAAAGGTCTAAATCTTGCTTGCTCATTTCCTTCTTATACTTATTGATATTGATTAGGCTGGTTGATCCAGCTACAGTCTTCGCTTTCAGCCACTCCCGGTTTGAGGCAATTTGCTTATCAATCCAGCCAGTCGACTTAGCTCTGAGATATCCTCCTTCATTTTCGATAGCCTGAAAGAAACTCCATGAATTATCTGAGATTAACCTGGTAAGGTGTTCTATGTAGTAAGAACCATTCGCAGGATCCACAACCCGTCCCATAAAAGCTTCCTCTTTTAACAAATTAGAAATGTTTAAAGCTGTCCTTCGTGAGTGTGAGGTTGTATCTGCAGGGTAGACAATCAAGGCATCACAACTGCCAGTTATAGCTGCCAAACCCTCCACCGTATTACGAACTAAGTTATTGGTTGACTCAACAGATGTCTTATACCTTGAGGAGGTTGAAACATTTATCTTAAGGTCGTGATGCTGCATTTTAAAACCATCCTGAACAGCAGCTACCAAATTTCTGAATGCCCGGAGCTTGGCTATTCCATGAAAATAATCCTGATCTAGTGAAGTAGAGATTTCGACCTCATTTGTCAAAAGGTCCGATCCAATGCTGTCAAGTGCCACGTAGTACTCTGTTAATAATGATAGAGAAATACCAACCTCTTGTACAATGCTTGCGCCTATCTCGAAAAACTCATTTCCCGGAATAATTATACTTGAGAAATTTTCAAAATAAGTATTCTTAAGCCCTAGTAATTTTTCAATTTCATCTTTGACACCCGATGGCTCAGAATTCAACTGACAGGGTCTTTGGCCCAAGCTACCACAATGATCTGACGTCAATAGTGATCCTAAACTTACTAAAGCTTCAGCATTGAGATTTTTAAAATGAATTCTATCCTTTTGAGCACTTGCAGCTTTAATGTTAGCCGGCAATTGCGATTCATTTCTACAATCAATTAGATATCCATCACAAAAATTTGTTACTTCCTTTAGGCTCTGTATAAACTCGTTTGAAAAACTGTCCAATGGAGCAAGGTTATGCCAATCATTATTGGCAACGCCCCTCGATTTTTGGAATGAATTCTTATCCAAATCTTCTTCGAAATAGATCGGATCAATCAATAGATCTTTTTCATGCTCCCATCTCAACTTTTTTAGAGAATTATTATCCTTCAATTCTGAGGTTACCTTCATGATCCACTCATCTTTAGAGTGCTTGTCAAAGGGGCTTAAATCAAATGGTTGATTCACAGAAATTTATGTTAAGCGAACGTTATCAAAGTTACCGGATTACTGTTCAAAAAGTGGTATTTATTCTACGAATTGTTATTTCGACCTCTTTCAAATGTGGTTTTTTAAAATTGTATTTTTTAAAGAATATTAAAACAATACGGCCCTCCAATAGGACTATATTGGAATTTAAAAAAGTCAATAGTAAAGTCATTTTTTTCTTAATTTTTTTTTAGGCAAATTTGATGCCCCTCTAATAGAAAAGGGTCTATTAACTGGTCAACTAGCTTCCTAATTTTAATTGCCTATGTATAAGCAGGTCTGGGAGAATTGTTTACAATTTATTAAGAAAAACGTCAATGAACAGAGTTTTAAGACGTGGTTTAGCCCTATTGTACCGTTAAATCTTAATAATCAGGTACTTACTATTCAGGTGCCAAGTCAGTTCTTCTATGAATGGTTGGAGGACAACTACGTTCATTTGCTTAAACAGGCATTAACGCGTGAAATTGGGCCTTTAGCGAGATTGGAATATTCTGTGATCGTGGATAAGGGAAATGATTCTAATCAGCCCCTGTCTGTAAATATTCCTGCAAATCACTCATCAAAACATAATGGTAACAGCATCAAAGATTTCAATCCTTTCTCATTAAAAGGTATTGGTGTCCATGATCAAAGTAGTAACCTTAATTCAGGGTATGTATTTGATAACTATATAGAGGGGGATTGCAATAGATTGGCACGATCAGCCGGATATGCTGTCGCCAAGAAACCTGGAGTTACTTCTTTTAATCCATTGATGCTTTACGGAGGAGTTGGCTTAGGGAAGACTCACCTGGTGCAAGCCATTGGTAATTCAATTAAAGATAATCATCCGGGTAAATTCGTTTTATATGTCTCTTCTGAAAAGTTCATTAACCAATTTATCGATGCACTAAAGAGTCACAACGCTCAGGAGTTTTCCAATTATTACCTAAATGTTGATGTGCTCATCATTGATGATGTTCAATTCTTCAGAGACAAGGAAAAAACGCAGGAGATCTTTTTTCATATCTTTAATCATTTACATCAATCGGGCAAACAAATCATTATGACCTCTGATTGCCCACCAATTGAATTAAAAGGGCTTCAGGAACGATTAGTTTCACGATTCAAGTGGGGATTAACCGCAGATCTTCAGCATCCAGACTTTGAGACCCGTGTAGCCATCATTACCAGAAAAATGCAATCTGATGGCCTCATTATCCCTGAGGAAGTTGTAGAGTATGTAGCCTATTCGGTTGACACTAATATCCGGGAGTTGGAAGGTGTTCTAATTTCTATGATAGCACATGCTTCTTTAATGAAAAAAGAAGTGGACCTTGAATTGGCCAAGCAGATTTTAAAGAATTTAGTTAGAGATATCGACAGTGAGGTAGGAATCGATTATATCCAAAAGACAGTTTCCGACTATTTCAAAGTTCCTATGGAGGACCTAAAAGCGAAGACGAGAAAGAAAGAGGTGGTGATAGCCCGTCAAGTGGCCATGTATTTTGCCAAAGACTACACCAATCATTCTTTGAAATCCATCGGGGCTCACTTCGGTGGCAGAGATCATAGTACAGTGATTCATGCGGTGCAATCAGTTAACGACATGATTGATACCAATGCTAACTTCAGGCACAAGATGGATGAACTGAAAAAACGAATGAAAATGAGAGTCTTGGTCTAATCGGTGTTCTATCTAAAGTAGTACGGGTAATAGACTCTGCGACCACCTTTACTTATTCCCTCAATAATTACTCTTCCCCGTATTTTATCCAAAATTTTAGACAATTCTTTGGAGTCTGAGATCAATGTTCCGTTGAGATGAGTAATCACAAATCCTACAGGTATATCCAGCTGTGAAAAAGCCCCCTTATGAATTTTGGCAACCTTAATGCCTGACTCTATACCCATTAAATCTCTTTCAACTTTGGGTACCATCTCAAATTCAACACCTAACTCCTCGGACATGTAGATGTCCCGCTTGATTAATGTAGTTGTACCCTCAATATTGGTTAGTTCAACTGATTTTGTGATTTCTTTATTTCCCCTTTTCACGGTGACAACCATTTTGTCTCCTGGGTAGCTATTGGCAATAAGCTCTTCAATCCGGGTGCTGGATTCAACAACTTCGTTATCTATTCTTATCACAATATCCCCTTCATCTAGCCCCGCCTTATCTGCCGCACCTTCGTTTTGGACGCGAGTCAACAACACACCATCTAAAGAAGCAATGTTAAGGCTCGCAGCAATTTCACTATTCAAGTCGTGAAAATCAGCACCGAAGAAAGCCTTTTGAACCTCACCATATTCGATTAAATCTTTCACCACTTTCGAGACAATGTCAACCGGTACGGCAAAACCATAGCCAGCATATGACCCGGTTTTAGATAGAATTGCTGTATTGATCCCAATCAATTCTCCTTTTCTATTAACCAAGGCTCCACCGCTATTACCGGGGTTAATTGCAGCATCAGTTTGAATAAATGATTCTATAGGAAATTTGTCTCGTAGCAAATTGATATTGCGGCCTTTGGCGCTCACTATTCCTGCAGTTACGGTAGAGTTAAGGTTAAACGGATTGCCAATGGCCAGCACCCATTCACCAATTTTTACATCTTCAGAAGTTCCTCTGGCAATACTTGGTAGTCCTTCGGCTTCAACTTTAATCACTGCCAGATCACTTGAAGGATCTGTTCCAATGAGGGTCGCTCTATAGGTACGTTTTCCATAAATCACTTCAATTACGTCAGCCTCATCTATCACATGATTATTGGTAATAATGTACCCATCCTGTGAGTAGATAACACCTGAACCACCTCCAATTTGTTGTTGGCTTGCACCTCCTTCAAAGAACCAATCCAGCCATCCACCCCGACGATATTCCCGTTCATTCAGCGTTTTAATAAATACGACACTTGATCTACTATTATTAGCTGCTAAAACGAAGTCATCTTCTGCTACAGACAATGAGCTAGGCGGACTTAAATAGTGTCCTTTGGAAGTATCATAATTAACTACCTGGGTAGGCAAATTATACGAGTCAATTGATTCTGAATTTTTGGCATTGTAGCTATCGTATAGATAGGCACCTACAAATCCTGACGCTATAGAGACAATTATTGATGTTATCAAATTCTTCATAACCACAACTTCTAATTAATCACAAAGGACACAAACTGATTTTGTTATCAATAAGATGCTCAAACTTCGTGCAGATCAGTATTTTTTAACATTATTTAACCCTAGCGTGTCAAATTGACATCTTGCTGGGCTTTCGAATCATGTAGGTTTTAGGGGCACCATTGGCTATTTTTGCGGGCTCTAATTTATCCCATGGGCATTCGTTCTCTTCTTGGAAAGCCGTTTGCAGCTTACATTAATCGCTCCACAAAAAAATGGTCTGAAAACGCAGTTGCAGAGCAAAATCAGACCCTGAAACAGATAATAACTAAAGCTCAAAATACCCAATTCGGCAAGGACCATGGTTTTTCAGAGATTAAGGACTATAATGATTTCAAAAAAAGGGTTCCAATCAGGGATTACGAAGGGCTGAGTGATTACATAAAATTGATATTGGATGGCGGGGTTGGTGTCTTGTGGCCGGGCAAACCAGAATATTTTGCCAAAACTTCGGGAACAACCTCGGGAACCAAATACATTCCTATAACCAAAGACTCCATACCTAACCATATCAACAGTGCCCGCAACGCCCTTTTCCAATACGTTCATGAAACAGGCAATTCAAAAGTGCTTGACGGCAAAATGATTTTTCTATCAGGAAGTCCCGTTCTTGAAGAAAATGCCGGAATCAAAACCGGGAGACTCTCCGGTTTGGTAAATCATCATATCCCACAGTGGCTTAGGTCAAATCAATTGCCTTCATATACTACCAACTGCATTGAAGACTGGGAGCTGAAAGTGGATACGGTGGTCGATGAAACAATTAATGAGGACATGAGTCTCATCTCAGGCATCCCTCCATGGGTTCAAATGTATTTTGATAAACTCACTGAAAAGTCAGGAAAGAAAATCAAAGAGCTATTCCCCAATTTCTCATTGTTTATTTATGGGGGTGTAAACTTCGAGCCTTATCGAAGCAAACTGGAAGAAAGCATTGGGACAACAATAGATTCTATAGAAACCTACCCGGCTTCGGAAGGGTTTATCGCTTACCAGGACACTCAAACGGAAGAGGGTTTACTTATTCTCTTAAATAGTGGAATTTTTTTCGAATTCGTTCCGGCAGACGAATATTATAATGACAATCCTACCAGGCTATCAATCGGAGAAGTGGAACTTGGTATTAATTACGCTCTTATTATTAATTCCAATGCTGGTCTTTGGGGCTATTCAATTGGTGATACCGTAAAATTCGTATCCAAAGATCCCTATCGCTTGTTAGTGACCGGACGAATTAAGCATTTTATCTCCGCGTTTGGTGAACATGTGATTGGTGAAGAGGTAGAAAAGGCCATGAGATTGACTTCCGAGGAGTTTCCTGAAGTAGAGTTAACTGAATTTACAGTAGCTCCCAATGTCAACCCCAAAGAAGGGTTACCTTTGCATGAGTGGTTCATCGAATTTGCAATTCCTCCAACTGATCTGGAAAGGTTCACCAGTAAATTAAATGATAATCTACAGGCCTTGAATAGCTATTATGATGACTTAATTACAGGTAATGTCCTGCGGAATCTTGACATCATTTGCCTGAAAAAAAATGCATTCATTGACTACATGAAAACTAAGGGTAAACTCGGAGGTCAGAATAAAGTGCCTCGCCTGTCTAATGACAGAAACATAGTTACTGATTTAGTAGCCTATCAAATCATTTGCGATGAACGATAGCACTAAAAAGCGCATAGCGATACTGGGATCGACTGGATCCATTGGCACACAAGCCCTGGATGTGATTGAAAAAAACCCTGAGCATTTTGAGGTGGAAGTACTCACCGCGATGAATAGTTATGAGCTCTTAATTGAACAAGCCAAACGTTATCACCCTAATGTGGTTGTTATATTAAATGATGACCACTATGGCATTGTAAATGAGACACTTACACCATTGGATATAAAAGTCTATTCTGGAGAGCAGGCCTTAGCGGATGTGGTACAAATGGATACTATTGACATTGTCTTGACTGCCCTGGTGGGTTATGCCGGATTAAAGCCCACCATCAAGGCTATTGAAAGCGGAAAAAATATTGCTTTAGCCAACAAAGAAACTCTTGTAGTTGCTGGTGAACTCATCACGAACCTGGCCAGAGAAAAAGGGATTAATATTTATCCTGTAGACTCTGAGCATTCGGCTATTTTCCAATGTCTGGTAGGTGAATTTCATAACCCTATTGAGAAAATAATTCTAACTGCTTCTGGTGGCCCATTCAGGGGTCGTGACAAAAAATTTCTTGAAAGTGTAAAAAAAGAGCAAGCCTTAAAACATCCCAATTGGGATATGGGCGCAAAAATTACCATCGATTCGGCCTCCCTAATGAATAAAGGGCTTGAGGTCATCGAGGCTAAGTGGCTATTTGGGCTACGGATAGACCAGGTTGAGGTGGTAGTGCATCCACAATCAATTATCCATTCCATGGTCCAGTTTGAAGACAGCTCCATTAAGGCGCAAATGGGGCTACCTGATATGAGGGTACCAATTCAATTTGCCTTATCATATCCTGACCGATTGAAAGCAGATTTTCCAAGATTCAACTTTGTTGACTATCCGGAGTTAACATTTGAGAAACCTGATGTGGAAACTTTTCGTAACCTTGGGTTGGCTTTCGAAGCGCTTAACAATGGCGGCAATAGTCCTTGCGTACTAAATGCGGCCAATGAAGTGGCCGTATCAGAGTTTTTAAAAGATAAAGTAACCTTCCTGGGAATGTCGGAAGTGGTTGAATCTTGTCTGGCAAAAGTGCCTTTTATTTCAACCCCTAATCTGGAGGATTACGTTAATACCGATAAAGAAACAAGAATTAAAGCATTTGAGATAATTAACTAATGGAAGGATTGATAATGACGGCCCAGTTACTACTGGGTTTATCTATTTTGGTAGGGCTTCACGAGTTAGGTCATTTACTGGCAGCCAAGATGTTTGGCATGCGAGTGGAAAAATACTCGATTGGGTTTCCACCAAAAATCTGGGGGTTTCAGTATGGTGAAACAGAATACTCCATAGGGGCCATCCCGCTTGGCGGATTTGTAAAAATCTCAGGGATGATTGACGAGTCTTTAGACACTAAAAGTCTCTCTGAGGAGCCTGAACCCTGGGAATTTAGAGCCAAACCAGCCTGGCAAAGACTGGTGGTAATGATGGGTGGTATTGTCGTCAATGTCATCACCGGTGTGATTATCTATATTTCTCTTGCCTATTCAAATGGCGAGTCATACTTGTCAAAAGAAGAATTCAACAAGCATGGGCTTGTTGCCTATGAATTGGCTGAGCAAATTGGCTTAAAAACCGGTGACCGGATTGCTCTAATTAATGGCAACGATTTTGATAAGTATGGTGACTTAAGAAGCCCGGAAGTTCTATTAGGGGATAGGAGCACCTATACGGTGGATAGAAATGGCGAGTTGTTTGAAATAGAAATACCTTCAGACTTTATAGATAGGATGACTCATCGAAATCAGGCGGTCCCATTTATCGACTATAGGTTTCCATTCACGGTGAATAGAGTCGCACCAGGTTCAGCGGCTGAAGAGGCTGGATTATTGGCGGGAGATGTATTTAAAAACATTGAAGGAACTCCCATCAACTATTTTGATGAGTTAAAATCTATATTATCTGATAATGCCGGTAAAGAAATAAAGGCCATCGTCGATCGGAAAAGTGATGGCGGCTCAGGTGATGAAGTCTTATTAGAGATTGCTGTGTCAGATGATGGCAAAATTGGGTTCGAAACAAATCCGCTCATTAATTTCTCATCGAGAGAATTTACCGTAGGGGAATCGGTTGCGAGAGGAACAGAACAGGCTTTTACTGTCGTTTGGGTTAATATTAAAGCTTTTGGCAAAATGTTTCGAGGAGAGGTTGACCCTCGCAAATCCTTAGCTGGACCAATTGGAATTGCCCAAATGTTTGGGGGTACCTGGAATTGGTTAAGATTCTGGACTTTGACTGGGCTACTTTCAATGGTCCTTGCATTCATGAACTTCCTGCCTATACCAGCTCTTGATGGAGGTCATGTAATGTTTCTGACTTTTGAAATCGTTTCAGGAAGGAAACCTTCTGATAAGTTTCTTGAGGGTGCACAAAAAGTTGGGATGATACTTTTACTTGGTCTAATGGTGTTTATAATATTCAATGATATTATCAAAATATTCTAAAACCGTTCCCTATTTTGGAAGTGGGGCGTTAATTAGGAACAATTAATCAGTAAGAACTCAGTTTAAAAGAAAAATCTTCTAATCTAATGCAACCTTTGGGTAATTAAATGCGGTAGATAAGACGAGGAATAGTTTGATAATTGCGTTTAAAAATTATTTTTGCACCCAATTTGAAAACACCTATTTAATAGTATAACAAATGTATTGGACATTAGAACTTGCTTCTTACCTGGAAGATGCTCCCTGGCCAGCTACAAAAGACGAATTAATTGACTATTCAATTCGTTCTGGCGCCCCTTTGGAAGTAGTCGAAAATCTCCAGGAACTGGAAGATGATGGTCAGCCATATGAAAATATTGAGGAAATATGGCCTGATTATCCTACCAAGGAGGATTTCTTCTTTAATGAAGATGAGTATTAGCGAAAAAGAATATACGCTGTAATTAAATGATCCGGGGCAGACGCTTCGGATTTTTTTATTTATTGTCCAGCAATGCTTCTGCAATCACCAAATCCTCGGACGTTGTAATTTTTATATTTCTATAACTACCATCAATGAGGTTGATTTTTTGACCGGCTAATTCTGCCACAGACGCGTCATCTGTAAGTGATTCCTGATATTCTATCCGATAGGCCTCCTTTATGTCTGAAACTTTAAAGGTCTGTGGAGTCTGAATTGCTCTAAATGCCATTCTATCAACTGAATTACTTCGTTGCCCTTTGAGCTGACGAATACTGTCTTTTAACTCAACTGAAACTATCGCGTTTCCTTTTGTATTCGCTACTTCAAAACTGTTTTGGATAATCTCTTGTTCGATCAGGGGCCTAACTCCATCGTGAATAGCAACAGTACCTTCATCCCCGATAGAATCCAGTCCATTTTTCACCGAATGGAATCTCGTGGAACCGCCGCCAACCATACAATGTGGAACATCGAAATCATGCATTAATGAGAGCTCAGTCCATTGGCTGAAATGAGAATGTGGCAAGACCAGTACAATCTCCATCTTGTGATCATACTGATAAAATGCCGTTATGGTATGCATCAAAATCGGTTGGCCCCCAATTTTTAGAAACTGCTTAGGTGTATCCGACCCCATTCGTCGACCAACACCTCCAGCAACAATTATTGCGTAATTTTTCATAAGTGTAGCTTGTTAAACTACAGTATGGAAGCTATTAAATAATTAGCATGGCGTCGCCGTAGCTGAACAATCTATACTTCTCCTTAATCGCAATTTGATATGCCTCTCTTACCAAATCATATCCACCAAAAGCGCAAGCCATCATCAGCAAAGTGCTTTCAGGCATATGAAAGTTGGTTATCAAAGCGTTACAAATTTTGAACTCATATTCGGGAAAAATAAATTTATCAGTCCAGCCTTGATTTTCCTTGAGTCTATTATTTGCTGAAACTGCAGATTCGAGAGACCGCATGACCGTAGTCCCAACGGAACAGATCTTCTTCTTGCTGTCCAAACGAGAGTTGACCATCTCAACAGTCTCCGGATACACTTTGAAGTTTTCCGAGTCCATTTTATGTTTGGTAAGGTCCTCCACATCAACAGGTCTGAAAGTTCCAAGGCCAATATGTAAGGTGATAGTACCCACATCTATACCTTTTAGCTCCAGCCTCTTCATTAATTGCTTGGTAAAGTGTAGTCCGGCGGTTGGAGCAGCCACCGCACCGATGTGCTTTGCAAAAATGGTCTGAAACCGCTCTCTATCTTCGGGCTCAGCCTTACGCTTGATGTATTTTGGGAGTGGTGTCTCTCCAAGTGTATCAATAAGGCCATCAAATTCATCGTCTGGTCCTTCATAGAGGAAACGGATGGTTCTGCCCCTTGAGGTGGTGTTATCAATTACTTCTGCTACTAACTCACCTTCACCAAAGTACAGTTTGTTGCCAACCCTTATTTTTCTTGCCGGGTCAACCAGCACATCCCACAAATGCATTTCACGATTCAGCTCACGCAGTAGAAATACTTCAATCTTAGCCCCAGTCTTCTCTTTATTGCCGTATAAACGAGCAGGAAAAACTTTCGTATCGTTAACAATAAAGAGGTCTCCCTCGTCGAAATAGTCAACAACGTCTTTAAAAACTTTATGCTCTATTTCTCCGGTATCCTTGTGAATAACCATGAGGCGTGATTCGTCTCTATTTTCTGCTGGATAAAGGGCTAATAAGCCAGGTGGGAGGTCAAATTTAAATTCTGATAACTTCATGTTTAATATTACGGTATTAAATGAATGATTAGGAGTGGTAAAAAGAGGCGCAAAGATAAATAATTTGAGGAACTAGCAAGAGTTAACATTTAATTTAGTTAATGAGGCGAACCTTGTAGGTTCAAACGCAAACTGACATTGATTAGGTAATTTTGTATTTAAATGAACAAGTGGATCAAATTCATTAGACAAATCTGGGAAAGTTTCGATTTTGCGTGGACTGCACTTCGTAATAATTTGCTCCGAACGACACTTTCATTATTAGGTGTTACGATTGGGATCTTTGCCATTATTGCGGTCTTCACAGTGGTTGATTCTTTGGAAAGAAATATTAAGGACAGTCTGGCCTTTTTAGGCTCTGACAACATCAATGTCGATAAATGGCCCTACGGACTTGGAGGTCCGTACCCCTGGTGGAAGTACATTAAACGCCCTAACCCAGATTATGACGAGTTTGAATTTTTGGAGGAGAATGTGAAGAATATGACAGGTATTACCATCGTCTCTGTCAGAAATAACGTGCCCCTCAAAAG
>JAJCYL010000546.1 GCA_029262955.1 Cytophagales bacterium
GCTGAAGAGGTCTTCAAAAGGTATCCCAAAATTGGTCTGTTAAAAGATTGATGGGAAGTGTTTTGAATTGTTTGCGGAAATTCAAAACAGTCTTACATTTGCACTCCGTTTTCGAGCGGTATGGGATCTTAGCTCACCCGATAGCTATCGGGAGGTTCAGAGCCCAAAGGGGATCTTAGCTCAGCTGGTTCAGAGCACTTGGTTTACACCCAAGGGGTCATAGGTTCGAATCCTATAGGTCCCACATTATTTTTTTACCCCCACCACTGGTGGGGGTTTTTTTATGTCGTACGATTTCTACATACTTTATTCCCCACTTCGAGACAATATACACATGGGCACAAGCGGACGCTTGCGCCAGTGTTTGGGGAATCGACGAATTGAATTACTTATACAAACAACACCGTCATGTCGAAGGAGTAGTTAAAAACGAACCTTCATAATTAGCATACAAAACGACTGAGATATCCCGTCAAGGTGTGCCGTTAGTAATGGGACTTCTCACTACGTTCGAAGTGACGATATGAGGATAGGACATCATACTTTGACAATCCCAAAAATTGAAGAACCAACACAAACAACACCGTCATGTCGAAGGAGTAGTTAAAAACGAAACCTTCTTAATTAGTATACAAAACGACTGAGATATCCCGTTAAGGTTTGCCTTTAGTCCAAGCGCACGCTTGCGCCAGTGTTTCGGGCTCATTTAAGGTAAAAACACCATTGAAGGTAAATGTTCTACCTCATTTCGGTTTGTGTTATCTGGACTGCAATTGAAGCACTGACTTAATACCCAGCTGCTTGTCCATCTTTCCTTGATTCCGAGGCGCCATAATAGACCTTGTTCGTTCTATCAAACATAATGGCCTGATAACCGCCAAAAGCGCCTACAGAGTAATCAATCCGATGACCCAATTCTTTCAATCGCCGGACGGTGCTATAATCAAAACCACTTTCCAGTAAAAGGGTACCTCCTCTTGTCATTTCCGAACCTGTTGGTTGTGAGGAGCCTACATGGCGCATTCGTGGGGCATCGCCAGCTTCCTGGACGTTCATATCAAAGTCTATAATATTGGCTACAATCTGCGCATGGCCCTGTGGCTGTACAGCTCCACCCATTAATCCGAAACTAAGGTAAGGTTCTCCATCCTTGGTTATAAAAGCGGGAATGATCGTATGGAAAGGGCGTTTATTGGGAAGAAGCGCATTAAAGTGCGCAGGATCCTGAACATTGAACATTTGTCCTCTATTCTGCAGGACAAAACCCAAGCCATCCGGTACCATTCCGGAAGCAAATTCTGCATAGACACTCTGAATGAGTGAAACCATGTTGCCGTCCTTATCGGCAACTGTCAGGTAAGTTGTGTTGCCCATTTCTATCTCAAGATCTCCAGCGGGGTAAGTATTTGCCGCTTCGGTCATATCAATTAACCGGCTTCGTTCCTTGGCATAAGATTTAGCAATTAACTGCTCAACAGGAATTTTATTGAAGGCCGGGTCTGCATAAAACTTAGCCCGATCCTCATAGGCAAGTTTTTTAGCCTCTGTCAGGACATGCAAATACTCCGGGCTACCAAATCCCATACTTCGAATATCATAGCCCTCCATTATGTTGAGCATTTGTAAAGCTGCAATACCCTGACCATTGGGAGGCAATTCCCAAACGTCATAACCTCTATAATTGGTACTCACGGGTTCTATCCACTCTGAAGTATGGTTCTTGAGGTCGTCATAGCTCATAAAACCACCATTTTTTTTCATGTAAGAACCAATGGTTCTGGCTATGTCCCCCTCATAAAAGGCCTTCCTCCCCCCTATGGCGATCTTTTCATAAGTGTTTGCCAAGTTAGGGTTTTTAAAGACTTCGCCTTTCTTGGGAGTTGATTTTCCGTTTGGCATATAGGTTTCCCTAAATCCTGGCAAGTCCTGCCTACTTTCCCATTGGTTATTCATTTGCCAGGCGATTACTTCAGAAACAGGAAACCCGTTTCTTCCATAGTCTATTGATGGTTGCAACAGGTCTGCCATTGGTAGTTTTCCAAACTTTTCATGCATGGCAAACCAACCATCGACGCAACCAGGCACTGAAACTGCCAAAGGCCCTAAAAACGGCACATATTTCATATCCTGACTGGTAAAGTACTCCATGGTTAATTTAGCAGGAGATCTACCACTACCATTGAAACCATAAAGTTTCCTGGTCTTTGCATCCCAAATTATGGCAAAAATATCGCCTCCAATACCACAAGCATGAGGTTCGACCAGGCCCAACATTGCATTCGCTGCGATCGCTGCATCAATCGCAGAACCTCCTTTTTTCAGGACATCAAGGGCAGCCTGAGTAGCCAGGGGTTGACTTGTTGCGGCCATACCATTCTGGGCAATTACTTCTGATCTGGTGGTAAAAGTTTGACCAGACACACGGTCCTGGGCTTTCGTCATAACAAATGCTGATAGGTAAATTAAAAAACTCAAATAGCACTTCATATCTCTCGTATTATTGGAAGAGACAATTTAGCATTTGTTGTGACGAAAAAGAACCCAATACTATTTGAATGGAACTATATGTGGATTACAGAGTTGCTACTGCCATGAAAATTTGGCACTGCTTCATCCGCTTCAGGATCATTTTCCCATTGTTTTCCATCAATTAGGTATCGAAATTGATAGGAGTGATCCTTTTCTAACTGCAAAATTGTTTTAAAAGCGCCATTTTTCGTATGGTTCATACAATTAGCTTCTGGGTTCCAATTATTAAAATCCCCCAAGACAGCTACCGTCTTGATTGAATTGCTTTCAAATTTGGGCAAAGTCAATGTCACTTTACACTTTCCGTTTTTCTTTGAATACTGTCTTTTGACACTCATGATAGTCTGGTTAAAGATTTAACATGCGTCACAAACGTGACTTATTTTTAGTTGAATTGTAATAATAATAAACCCTATGTTTATCTTGTATGACCGTCATCAGTGGTATAACAGATAATGGTCAGGCAGGGATGACATTTTGAAATTCATCGGGCAACACAGGATTGATCTATTCAAACTAATGGAGAAGTTTGACTTTGATCAGAGTGATTTTTCCTATGTAAAAAGGAGGGGGAGAATCTATGTTCACACCTCGAAATCAGAAATGCAATTTGGTTACTTACGCAAAAAGTTTACCCGCATCAACTCCGAAACTAAGCAATGGGAACACGGCAGCTCTTATAAAGTTCAGATCAACACGGCTAAAGAGATTGATGCGGAGGACTGGTCCCATGTATTAATGCATTTTGAACAATGGTTATCCCACTTGCCAAAACAAAATCCTTGACCAACAGTTGTGCATTTATTTCAGTCCCTTATCTTTGCGGGCTTTAAGAGGGCTTATTTTGATTTAAATCAGAAATAATCAACCGACTTTGGCCAGATAAGTCGCTGCGGCCCCTGTTATTATTAATCTATCAATTGGGAGAATGACAAAAAGTAAATTTAAGTTTCCGTATAAACCGGAGGCTATGTACAGCAAGCCTGCTGCATACTTCAGTATGGAATTCGGTATCCATCAACCTTTTAAAATCTATTCTGGAGGCTTAGGATTTCTTGCAGGATCTCATATGCGAAGTGCTTATGAGCTAAAGCAGAATCTCATTGGAATTGGAATCTTTTGGAAATACGGCTATTATGACCAGGTACGAAAGGGTGATAAAACCATGTTTACCCTTTTCCAGGAGAAATTGAGCAGTTTTCTTGAGGACATTGGAGTAACATTCTCTATACCAGTCAATGGGCATCCGGTGAAAGTCAAAGCATTGTACCTTAAGCCGGAGATTTTTGATACGGTTCCCATGTTTTTCCTCACTACTGATTTGCCTGAAAATGACTATCTGTCTCAGACTATAACCCACAAACTGTATGATGCGAATGAGCTTACACGTGTAGCACAATACGTCCTCCTTGGAGTTGGTGGCGCCAAACTGATAGATGAATTGGGCCTCGATATTGAAACTTATCATTTTAATGAAGCCCATGCGTTATCATCAGTATTTTATCTGTATGATAAATACAAAGACATCAATAAGGTTCGGGAAAAAGTTGTTTTTACTACCCACACTCCTGAAAAGGCGGGGAACGAAGAACACGATTTCAGCTTATTGGAAACTATGGGTTTCTTCTATGGATTGCCATTAGAAAAAGTACATGAGATTACTGGTTTTGAAGATGAAAAGTTCAGCCATACGGTTGCAGCTTTACGGATTGCCAAAATATCCAACGGTGTTTCTAAGAAACATGCAGAGGTAGCCAACGAGATGTGGTCTTCTTATGACGACATACCGGAGATAATTCCAATTACAAACGCTCAAAACAAAAGGTATTGGGCAGATAAGGAACTCTACAATGCCCTTGACCTGGGTGATGATCAACATTTGGTTGAGCGAAAGAAAGAATTGAAGAAAGAGTTTTTTGAACATGTGGCTGATCAGACCGGCAAGCTTTTCGATCCTGACATTTTGACTATTGTTTGGGCAAGAAGATTTGCTGGCTACAAGCGTGCAGATCTAATTACCTTACATTTTGAGAGATTCAAAGAGCTAATGGCCAATAAGGACCAGCCTGTTCAAATCATTTGGGCTGGTAAACCCTACCCACAGGATTACGGCGCAATTACCACTTTTGACAACCTCGTCAACATGAATAAGAACTTCATGAATAGTGCAAGTCTTGTAGGATACGAACTGACATTATCAAAATTGTGTAAGCAAGGGTCTGATATTTGGCTGAATACGCCACGAATTCCACGCGAAGCTTCCGGAACAAGTGGTATGACAGCTGCCATGAATGGGTCTGTGAATTTCTCTACCAATGATGGATGGATACTTGAGTTTGCTAAACATCAGCACAACAGTTTTATCATTCCTGAAGTAGACATTAGTCTTCCGGTAACACAACAGGATAAATTGGACGCTACTCAATTGTTAGATATTCTTCAGAATGAAATTCTGCCCACTTATTATAACAAACCCGAGGAGTGGAACCGCATTGTCAAAAACAGCATGACAGACGTTCTTCCAAATTTTGATTCTGCAAGAATGGCCGATGAATATTACAAGAAATTGTACCTGGCCAAAATTCGTAAAGTCGAAAGCCAATTAGCATAATCAAAATGACCAAAAGAAAGTACGATGTTTTTGGTATGGGCAATGCCATGGTGGACGTTGTTTTTGAGGCCAGTGATGAATTTATAGCGAAACATGATATCAAAAAGGGTTTGATGACCCTGGTTGATGAAGCTCGTCAAAATGAACTTATTCAAGCGCTTGACCTGGACCAAAACAAAATGCAATGCGGTGGTTCAGCTGCCAATACAATTATTGCCACCAACCAATTTGGTGGTAATAGTTACTATGCCTGCAAAGTAGCCAATGATGACTTTGGTCATTTTTACCTTGAAGATTTAAGAGGCACAGGGGTTGATACACTTTACACCGAATCGACTGTTCCTGAAGGAATTACAGGGAAATGTCTGGTGATGGTAACAACTGATGCCTCCCGGACGATGCAAACCTTTCTTGGAATTACCACTGAATTCTCCAAAAAAGAAGTTGATACAGCAGCTTTAAAAGATTCCGATTACCTCTATATCGAGGGATATCTAATCACATCAGAAGAAGGCAAGGAAGCCATGAAATTTGCAAAGAATGTGGCCGAAGCTCATGGAGTCAAAACATCATTGACCTTATCGGACCCCAGCATTGTCGGGTTTTTCAAAGATGGCTTCAAAGAAGTGATTGGAGATGGTGTTGATTTACTCTTTTGTAATGAAGAGGAGGCACTTAGTTATACCGACACAAAAGACATGATGGAAGCCCGTGAGGCTTTGAAATCAATCGCCAAAACTTTTGCCATCACTCAGGGGAAAAACGGGGCCATAATATTCGATGGAGATACTTTTATTGATATTGAACCTTACCCCGTAGACGCCATTGATACCGTGGGAGCGGGAGATATGTTTGCTGGTGCATTCCTGTATGGCATTACTCACAATCACAGTATGGCAGAAGCAGGAAAATTGGCCAGTCTTGCCTCATCAAAAGTAGTTACCCAATTTGGACCGAGGTTACAATGGCATGAGACGAGGGACCTGCTCAACCATTTGCTGTAAACTTCTTTACACAGAAGGATATTCAGCCTAGCCATGTGCCAATTTACTTAACGTAGATTGATTTAAATTCCTGGATTTCCTCCTCCCTACCTAAGACAATTACAATATCGTCTGACCCAATAATTGTCCTGGGACCTGGACTGAATCTGAAGCCTTCCCGTTGGTCTTTAAATCCGACGATGGTAGCTCCGGTTTTATTTCTCACATCTAATTCACTGATTGATCTGTCGCGGCTTTCAGAATTAAACTGATCATAAGAGAATTCTTCTAACCTCAATTGAGTATCTCCCATTCCGGTAAACAACTCCATGAATTCGTTCACATAGGGTTTGGTAATTTGGTGTGCCATATGAATACCTCCCAAGGCATCTGGCATTACTACTTTATTCGCACCTGCCCGATGCAACTTACTAACAGATTTTTCCTCAGAGGCCCTGGCTATAATGAGAATACTACCATTTAACTCCCTGGCAGTCAATGCGATAAAGACGTTCTCAGCATCGTTGGGTAGTGTCGTGATAATAGCTTTCGCCTTCTCAACACCTGCTAAGGTCAATATCTCATCATGGGTGGCATCACCATCTACCGCTTTTATAGAATGGTTTTCAGGCATGGATTCAATACGGTCCTTGTCATGTTCAATGATCACAAAGGATTCTTTACTATTCTCAAGTTCTTCACAAGCTTTCCGTCCATTTCGACCATAACCAACTACTATCGTGTGATGCTTCACTTTCTTTACCTCTTTGCCTCTAATGATTTGCCTCAATACCTGCCGGAGTTCACCTTCAAAAAAATAACTGGTAAATATTGACACAACATAGGCAAATATTCCAAGATTAAAAATGATGTAAACACTGGTAAATAACCTTCCATCCGCTGATAAAGGTCTAACCTCATTAAACCCCACAGTTGAAAAAGTGATGACAGTCATATAAAAAGCCTCAATGAAATTAAATTTTTCTATCTGCATAAATCCAATCAAGCCAATCAGAAAGCTGGTCAGCAGTAAGATCATAGCAATAAATAACCTCCTTAGGCTCTTATTCCACATATTAACTCAAATATAAACACCTGACAATCGCAATAAACTATGCATTGGAGGGTTAAAAGTTAATACCAACATTATTTCGAAAAAGACGTTTTCGGTCTATCTTAGTGTAACCGAATAAAGGATGTTAAAGAAAATACCCCCCTACACCCGAAATTTTTATTTCCTTTCCTCAGCTGTATTCCTGATTTGGATGCTCTTTATTGACTCCAACGACTTTATATCTCAGTATAAATTAAGCAGCAAATTGTCTGGTATGGAGGAGCAAAAATCCTATTACCTGGAAAAAATAGAGGAAGTAGAGAAAGATCGAGAGGAATTGATGAGTGATGACAAGTTGCTTGAGAAGTTTGCCCGTGAAAAATATTTTATGAAAAAAGAGACTGAAGACGTATTTATTATCGTTGAAGAATAAGGGGATTTATAATTCAATTTGTTTAATGGTCATGACAAGATTATCGCTGATAGTTGCAGTAATATTATTGAGTGTAGGAGTTGCTCATGCTCAAAGAGATGTAGACGAGAATAGCAGTCCTTTAGATCGTATTTATACCGGGGGTGGTTTGCAGCTTTCAATTGGAAGTAACCTGACTATTGTGGGGGCTTCTCCCATAATAGGTTATATGATTACTCCTAAATTCTCTGCAGGGCTGGGAATGACCTATCTCTATTATAAATTCAAACGACCGGATATCTCTACCAGTATCTATGGAGGTAAGGTCTTTGCTCGCTACAATGTCTTTAATCCTGTTTTTTTATATACTGAATATGAACTCCTGAGTTTTGATTTTACCTTGACTGATGGCATGGACAATCGTGAAACTGTCCCCGCATTAAATGTCGGGGGTGGAATTTCACAACCACTTGGCCGAGTTGCTGCGGTGCAACTAATATTGTTGTACGACCTACTGCATGACAACTTTAAATCCCCTGCCCCAAATGCGTTTAGCGTTAGAGGTGGAATCACAATAGGCTTCTAGATTATTTTAAGCTGCTAGCAACAACAATTTCATTGTGTAACGTTTTGTGCA
>JAJCYL010000547.1 GCA_029262955.1 Cytophagales bacterium
TCTTTTCAATATCTAATTTATCCTTTTTTGCTTACTATGCTTGCTTGTGGTGGAGATTCAGAAGATTCTGGAGATGATTTGCCTATGTGTGGACCATATCCTGATCAGGAAACTTCATTATATATTTTGCCATATGAAGTAGGCTCAACTTTCACCATAGGCCAGGGAAATTGCTCAGCTCCGGGCCGGTCCCATTTACTCGGTACTTCAGAGCAATATGCTTACGACATACTTATGCCCATTGGGACGCCTATCGTTGCTTCGGCTTTAGGAACGGTTACTAGAGTGGTAGAAAATTTTAAAGAAAACAATGGAACACCGGGACAGGAGAACAGAATTGAGATCGAACATGGGGATGGTACTACTTCGGTATATATTCATTTAACTACTGACGGAGCGGATGTAGCAGTCGGTCAGAAAGTACAACAGGGTAGAGTGATCGGTAGGAGTGGCAACACAGGAAATAGTACTGAGCCACATCTGCATTTTTGCCGATGGAGAGGTAGCTCCTCCATGCCCACTGTCTTTAAAAACACGAAACCTCATGCTAATGGATTGGTTGAACGTGACAAATACGAGGCACAACCATTCTAAGTGTAATTATTAAATCCCCTTTTATGGCAGGAAATTTGCCTTCAGTAATAAAGTTTCGGAGTCAGGCAACATAACCTCATAAAAAGAGTTCTTAAGAAAGTTCATGAAAATATCACCTAACCAATTTCTGAACAATTTCTGTAAGTGCGGATTGTTTGCCGCACTTTGTTTGTCCATTACAGCTAAATCCCAGGACATAACCTCTCCAAGATTCCTCAAGCTAAATATCCAAAAATTATCGGCCCCTACACGATTGATATCGTCGGAAGGAGCTCCTTCCAGGGCAGGTGACTCGGAATCCAATTATTTAGTCGATGCGCAGCTTCGCTATCCTATTAAGTTAAAAGGACGAACTAAATTCATTGGAGCCATAGATTACGACAGGGAAGTAGTATTTGGGTTGTATACAGCTAACGACAATGAAGGGGAGGATTTCAACTTTCAGAACATTGCTTCATCTCTTATTGCAATACATCAAATAGACGATATATGGACCAATTTCACCAGGATTAAAATCCAAAACGGTGCGGAGAAAATTTTGCCCTTAAATCGAAGAGCTCTTAATACTAATTTTTCCAATTTTCTTCAGAAAAAGATCAATGGCGGTTTGATAGGATTTGGCTTTCAAATAGGTTACAACCGGACATTTTCATTACTTCCAGTCTTTCAGTATGAGAAAGAGTTCGGCAATGGCTGGGAGCTCAATATTTCACTGCCTCAGCGAATTCTAATAAATAAACAATTGGGCAAAAGTAGTCGGGTGTATGCAGGTCTAAAGGGTTCTCGTTCCAATTACCTGTTTATGGATGAGCTTCAGGGGATATCTTCAAACCTCTATTATCGCAGAATTACCGCCAATGCTGTTATTGGCGTTGAAAAACAGCTTTCAAATCTATTTGGAATGATGATCGAAGCCGGAGCAACAAAACCCCTAAGATCAGCAGTCTATTCCTTTGATACCGGATGGCGCAAACTGCATGATTTCAATGAAGGAGTAGCTCCCTATGTGAAGTTGGGGGTTTTCCTGTCTATTAATAAGTCTCACCTCTAAGAGACCAATCCTCTATCTTTATTTTCCACTCTTAACATTTTCCTCAAAGGGCAATCACTCATCTTATATCTTGGCCTTCTTAAATCCAAAACAATGAGAAATAGCTTATTAGCGATCGCCCTATTTAGTTCCATCAATATACTTGCCCAGGAACGAATGTTACCCATTGATACTATGGTTCAAACCAGGAGTCAGGTGACCATAGGAGGCAAGGTGGTGCCTTATACCGCCACTGCCGGTACACAACCTGTCTGGGACGAGGACGGCAAAGTGATTGCTTCCTTATATTATACCTACTATAAGCGCTCGGATGTTAGAGACGATTCTAAGAGGCCTTTAATCATTTCATTTAATGGCGGTCCCGGTTCTGGTTCTGTCTGGATGCATGTGGCCTACACCGGACCAAGAATTTTAAAAATTGATGAGGAGGGGTTTCCGGTGCAGCCTTATGGGGTAAAAGAGAATCCGCACTCAGTATTGGATGTTGCAGACATTGTTTTCGTTAACCCTGTCAATACCGGTTATTCTCGAATTGTAGATAAAGAAGTTAAGAGAGAGACCTTTTTTGGTATCAATGCCGATATCAAATACCTGGGGGAATGGATCAATACGTTTGTAACCCGAAAAAACAGATGGCAATCTCCGAAATATATTATTGGTGAGAGCTATGGAGGCACGAGGGTTTCAGGTCTGGCTTTAGAATTACAGAATCGTCATTGGATGTATCTCAATGGTGTGATATTAGTTTCCCCGGCAGATTATCAGGTGCTTAGAAGAGGAGGACCGGTTTCTGATGCTTTAAAGTTGCCTTACTTTGCGGCTGCTGCATGGTATCACAAGTCATTGGGAACTGATTTGCAGTCAAAAGACTTGTTAGAAATCCTGCCAGAGGTAGAGACATTCACCATTGATGAGTTAATCCCAGCACTGGCCAAAGGAGGATTTCTTCCTGCGAATGAAAAACTGGCCATTGCTAAGAAAATGTCGACTTACTCCGGTTTGTCTGAGCAAGTGATCATCGATCATAATTTGGCAGTTCCAACTTCGTTTTTCTGGAAAGAATTACTTCGAACAAAAGGTCAGACTATAGGTAGACTCGACTCCAGATACTTAGGCATTGACAAAATGGATGCCGGCATGCGTCCTGATTATAGTCCAGAATTAACCTCTTGGCTACACTCTTTTGCGCCAGCCATTAATTACTATATACAGGAGGAACTGAAGTTCAAAACTGATATCAAGTACAACTTGTTTGGTCCGGTTCATCCATGGGATAACTCTGACGACAATACCAGGGATAATCTCCGACAGGCAATTGCGCAAAATCCCTATTTGAAAGTAATGTTCCAGGCGGGCTATTTTGATGGAGCAACGACCTACTTCAATTCAAAATACACCATGTGGCAAATCGATCCAAGTGGGAAGTTGAAAGACCGACTAAGCTTCAGAGGGTACAGAAGTGGTCATATGATGTACCTGAGAGCAGAGGATCTGAAGAACGCAAATGACCATATTCGGGAGTTTATTAAGGATTCAACTCCGGCGGAAGGCGTTCCTGCAAAATATTGATCGGATAGTTGAAGCTTCATTACAGGGCTTGATAGGGAAACTCCTAGAGTAAAATCAAGTGACTTCCGTCACCCAATGAATTCCCGTCATTCCTGCGCAGGCCTGCCTGACCGGCAAAGGCAGGCAGGAATCTTACAGATTAAATTAACTCTTGAATATTGCAGTGAGGTTCATTATGGTAGCACTCATTGTCTTAATTAAATCTTTA
>JAJCYL010000548.1 GCA_029262955.1 Cytophagales bacterium
AGTACCGACCCATTTCAGGTGCATTTTTCGTGCCCCTACTATTAAGAGGCCGGTCAAAGTCCTTGAGTTCGGGATAGTCCCAACTTGACTTGGCATGACGTACGAGGTATAATGTTTTCAAAATCAGATAGTAGCTAATTATAAACTATTTTATTGACGTAAAAGATCTCCCTTCTCCTGCGGTCACCTTCTTTTAAGATACGTTGAACGCCGTAGGCAAAGAAACTATTCCCATACCATTCTTCTAACCCACTGACATCTTCAAGTTCACTTTCAATGATATCATCCTCGAATTGCAGCTTAATGGGATTGTATGTTTTTCCTTCCAATACCTCATTTCCCTCAATTAATTTAGACCTTACTTCGCCTTCATACATGTAGAGCAGTACGATTCGATCGTCGTCCCCCGCTACGTGCACATATTGTTTGAGATCAAGGCTCAAAATATCATTAATCTCAAAACTATTATCCCAAATAACCTTACCCTGCTGGTCAAACGCAATCAATACCGCATGGGTGTATTTATATCCTTCAATTCCACTCCCATATCTGTCGTTTCCATACTGCAGGTTCAGTGGATAATACGTAGACAAAACATATTTCGGATAATACGCTTCCCCAATTAAAACATTATTCTCTCCTAGCTTCACTACATCATGTACTAGCAACCGATAATTAAGCCTTACTTTCTTTCCTTTAATTCTTCTCCTTTTTATCCTCTCCTTTACCCTCGTTTGCCTTTTGGCAGACATGTATGAAAAGAAATTCTCTAACTCTGAATACAAATAATAGTTGAGATATTGTTGCTCATTATCAGTGAATTTTGCTACATAGACTCCCTTGGAATAGCTTGATCTCCTTACTGCATAAGTACCGCTCAGATATTGGGTGCCATCTACCAAACTGGCAGTCTGCCCATAAATGAGATTCTTATCTTCCCCAGGGTCCAGAATATTCCTTTGAATAAGTTTACCCTCATCATTAAATGTTTTAATGGTAATTGTCTGATTCTTTGCCCGGAATTTGTCGGTCATTAATACGCTGAAATTCCGATCAGCATCATTTGTTTTTATGTCTAAAAGTTGGGATCTATTGTTGTAAAATCCGGGAAGTACGGTTTTTTTCCGTGTTTCGAAATTGTAAAGTAAAACGACAGGTCTATAATTAGCATATCCTCCAAAGATGGCCATATCACCAACCACTTCGAATTCATTCAAATTGACTGGAAAACCAATATCAACTGTCCTCATTATTGTATCTCCACTTTGAATATTCAGCCCCAGCAGAGAAAATTCATTGAAACTTCGTCCGCTCACTGTTCCCAATAGTATGAATACATTGCCCAGGCTATAATCATGACCCATGTAGAAACTTCCATAGGGTAAGAGTAGGTTTTTGGACCATCTTTTTTCTAATAAAGTATCGACATGATTAAACTCCCAGAGAAAACCTTTATCCCCTCGTTCTGCTGTCTCCTTAAAAACAATCAAACCCTTATCTTCTGCTGTGACAATTATAAAATCCTGATCATTGGGATTGATATCAAATTCGATACGATTTGGCTGCTCCAGATAAGACGCCTCACGTTTTATGATTTTGTTTTTTTGAGCCATTATGGCCGAAAAAAGACATGATAAAAGCAAAGCGAGGTAAACCCTTAAGCTCATAGACTACAAATGTTAAAAATTTTCTTCTTGCCTGTTAGTGATTCACTGCATATTTAATCCTGTTTACAGAAAAAGGCCAACACAACTGTATTGGCCTCCTCTCAACCGTGTAAACATGCCTTCAAATTCCTACACCTTCGTCCCACATACTTTACTGAGAAGCTTCCCCTCTTAAGGATCGGAATTATCAGAAAGGTACTTTACTTAATGCCTCTCAATAATGGAACAGCGATTTCTTATAATCCCCTACTCGGATAAGCCTAAAATTAAATCCCAATGATCTTTACTTACGGGCATCACTGATAGACGTGAGTTCGTGACGAGTTTGAAACCCTCAAATCGATCATCAGCCTTTATTTGAGCCAGGCCAACCGGATTGGCCAACTTTCTAACCGGTACAAGGTCTACAACTTTCCACACCGGTTTATCTGCGGTCGGATCCGGGTAGTGCTCCTTAACTACTTTGGCAATGCCAACAATCTCCTTTCCTACCACACTATGATAGAAAAATACTTCATCGTCTATTTTCATCGATTTCATGTTATTTCTAGCCTGAAAATTTCTGACTCCGTCCCACATATCACGCCCAAGTTTCACAAAATCATCCCAGGAATACGTACCTGGTTCTGTCTTTACTAACCAATAGTTCATAATTCTTAGCGTTTACTAATTCTAATAACCAAAATAGGGAGTATTGGTTAATTGACGAACAAAAGTCGAAGAGAAGGACGTTGATTAGGCTTTAATGTCAAATTCCGCACATGTGATTCTGCTTCGCACGCGTTTCGCCTATGCTAAACGCCCGCTAACTCAGGGGATTATAACTTCAAAATAGACGTCATCCTGATGCCGGCACCTGGCTTGAACTTTTGATAGCTCACCCTTTGTCGTCATTCCTGACACAGCGTAGCAGAGTTCAGGAATCTCTTTTAGTCCCCGCTAGCTCAGTGACGAGAATAAGGAACTTTCCAATCGGCACACCTCTAATTCTATTAATACAAAACCTAAAGTTTCTGTCATGGCCAGAAATGTCCAAGAAACATTTGATTAATTAAGTTTTCTGGGATGCTGCCTTGCATCAAATACTCTCACTATTAAGATACGCCGCTTTTCTAACCTATAAACGATTTTGTGATTGCCTTCAACTAAATAGCGGTGTTCCTTTTTTTGACGCTTTAAGCTCTGTTCGATTGGACCAGATTTAGGAAAGCTCTCCAACTGGGCAACCCTATCAAGAATAGATTGAACAGTTTTGGTAGCAGCTTGTGTAGAATTTTCGGATAGGAAATTGTAGGCGCTTTTTAAGTCTATTAATGATCTGTCAGACCAGACAACTTTAAAGTCAGCCATCGGACGCTATCTTCTTTTCAAAGTAAGCTTTTACCTCTTCATGACTGTGAACACGGCCGGCTTTAATATCCGCTTCTCCTTCATCTATCATCATCTCAAATTCTTTCCCACCTAATGGCTTACCTTCCACACTGAAAGCAACTACATCTAATTGCCTTGACAATAACGTATAAGTAGCTTCCAATATCCTACTATCATTTATATTATCAATTATCTGGTGAAGCTCTGCTTTGATGTCTGCTTTACTCATGTCAATGGTAAAGATAACGCTTTTAGAGTTATGGGTAATCAGGACTAATCTACTTATTGCGTCTATATAATGGGATATAATAACAAGGGAAATTCCTGCGCCCGCCTGCTGGCGTTGATTAGGCTTTAATGTCAAATTCTGCACATGTGATTCTGCTTCGCACGCGTTTCGCCTATGCTAAACGCCCGCTAACTCAGGGATTATAACTTCAAAATAGACGTCATCCTGATGCCTGCACCTGGCTTGAACTTTTGATAGCTCACCCTTTGTCGTCATTCCTGACACGGCGTAGCGGAGTTCAGGAATCTCTATTCTGTGAATGTCTCTTTCGAATAGATTCCTGTATTCATCTCCTGTCGTCGATTCACAGGAATGACGACCTATTTTAAGCGTTGATTCACAGGAATAACGTCACTAGTTAGTACGTCGCTTCACAGGAATGATCTTAAAGGTTAATT